>CANMPB010000065.1 GCA_947499625.1 Methylophilaceae bacterium | reverse complement strand
CATCTTTCCCTAATGATTTAGGCTGATCAAATCCAATCCATGCAATGGCGACTTGCGAAGGCGTGTAACCTGCAAACCATGCATCTACTTGGTTATTTGTGGTACCTGTTTTACCTGCAATATCTGAACGACCTAATACCTTAGCTTTGACTGCAGTACCTTTATTAACTACATCTTGTAAAAGGGTCGTCATGATGAATGCATTTCTAGCATCGATGACGCGCGGTGTTTCTTCATTTTGGAACATGGTATTTGTTTGATCGATGACTTGACCATGACTATCGACCATCTTTTCTATGAGATAAGGTTTTTTAAGATAACCCCCGTTTGCAAATACACCATAAGCTGTGACCATTTCCATCAGTGTGGCAGAACCGACACCTAAAGCCATGGATAGGTATGCAGGATGATTTGCAGGATCAAAACCAAAGCGTGTTGCATAGTCTTGCGCATAAGGAGCACCAATGGCTTTGAGCACGCGAACAGCGACTAAGTTTTTAGATTTTGCTAAACCATTACGGAGCCTGATGTGCCCATCAAAATCATTATCGTAATTTTGTGGATCCCAATCCAGACCACTTCCTGTTTCAGCGGCTGAGAAATGCAGTGGTGCATCATTCACAATGGTGGCAGGGGTAATACCTTTTTCTAAGGCTGCAGAATAAATGAAGGGCTTGAAAGTAGAGCCAGGTTGGCGTTTTGCTTGAGTGACATGGTTATATTTATTTCGATTAAAATCAAAGCCGCCCACGAGGGCCGTAATAGCTCCTGTTTGAGGATCCATTGAGACTAATGACGCTTCTACTTTAGGAAGTTGCACCACCTCCCATTGTTTATTTTTTTGAATGACACGAATAATAGAGCCTGGTTTAACTTTTCTATTTTTAAGATCTTTGTCGATTAAAGTTTTTTGAATGAGGGCCAAACCATCATTTTTAATATCAACCATGTCGCCTTTTTTAGTGAAAGCTTGAACATATTTAGACTCAGCCTTAATGACCACAGCTGGAATAAATCCGTTGAATTCCTCTATGCCATCGAGGGTGTCGACAATCTGAGTTTTTTGTTCTTCGAATTTTTTATCTTCCAAATCAATCGTTTTTTCAGGGCCCCGATATTCATGGCGACGATCGTAATCTAAAATACCTCTTAACACTGCTTCATTGGCCGCCTCTTGGTTGGCTTTCTTGATGGTAGTGTAAACCTTAATGCCACTTGTATAGATATCATCTTTATATTGATCGTAAAGTACTTGTCTTACCATTTCGGATGCATGATCAGCGACCAAGTCTCTTGACTGTTTAGATTCTTTAAAGTGAAGCGGTTGATTAATGGCTGCATCAAATGCTTTTTGATCAATAAACTCATAACGCAACATATTTTTTAAAACTTCATGCTGTCTTTGAATTGCGCGTTTTGAATTTGTAAAGGGGTTGTAGTTAGAAGGTGCTTTAGGAAGCCCTGCTAAAAGGGCACACTCAGCCAAGGTTAATTGTTCTAAAGGTTTACCGTAATACACAAGCGAGGCCGCACCAAAACCATAAGCTCTTTGACCTAAGTAAATTTGATTAACATAGAGCTCTAAAATTTGATCTTTGTTAAGATTTTTTTCAATCTTGTAGGAAAGAAAAATTTCACTGATTTTACGTCTCAACGTTCGATCGGAGGATAGAAAAAAATTACGTGCGACCTGCATTGTAATGGTACTGGCTCCCTCATGAGAGGCACCTGCTAGATTTTTGACAATCGCACGACCAACACCCACGGCATCGACCCCTTTGTGTTGATAGAAACGACGGTCTTCAATCGCCAAAATGGCATTCTTCATTTTTTTAGGTACATTATTAATTTTGATAAAAGCGCGACGTTCTTCACCAAATTCAGCCATTAGGAATCCATCAGAGCTATAAACTCTTAATGGGAGTTTAGGGCGGTATTCGGTCAGCGACTCGAGCGAAGGTAATGAGGGCATGACTAAAGCAATCGTTAAAGCAATTAATGCTCCAATGGCGATCAAGCTTATGAAAAACCACAGCATGAGACGTTTTATGAAAATAGGTTTTGCCATCAGTCTTTTGATATGAGATTTAAGAGGGATTGATGGGCCTTATTATAAAAGGTGTTGAAGATTATTTGTAGGCAATTCGAACCAGAACTTCATTAATCCCTTAAAATAATCAGTATTCTTGAATATAAAGCTAGTTCGTCATGGTAACGATTAATGACAATATTTTTTTTGTAGGACTTATGGGCTCAGGTAAAACGACCATTGGAAAATTATTGGCTAAAAAATTAAAAAAAACTTTTTTTGATACTGATCATGAAATTGAAAAAAAATTGGGCGTTAAAGTTTCTGTGATTTTTGAACTCGAGGGCGAAGAAGGTTTTCGCAAAAGAGAAACGCAAATGATTGATGAGCTGTCGAGTAAAAAAGATATTATTTTAGCTACAGGCGGGGGTGCAGTATTAAGTGAAGAAAATCGAGCGTTTTTAAAAGAGAGAGGTAAAGTGATTTATCTAAATGCTAAACCTCAGCACTTAGCGAAACGTATAGCTTACGATAAAAATCGCCCACTTTTACAACAAGGCAATATGTTAGATACGTTAAATCAGTTGTATAAAGATAGACACCCTTTGTATTTAAATGTGGCGTCATTCGTCGTCGATACTGGACAACAAAAAACACAAACGATTATTAATAAAATTGAGTCATTATTAAGTTAAGGACATGGAAACACTTCATATTCAACTAGAGAATCGATCCTATCCTATCTATATTGGAGCGGGCTTACTGTCTCAAATTAAACTCATCGAATCTCACTTAAAACAAAAACATGTTGCGGTTGTGACCAACACAACGGTCGCACCTTTATATCTCGATCCATTGTTATCTCTTTTAAAAGAGCACGGTATTAAAGCATTCCCAATTATCTTGCCCGATGGCGAGTCTTATAAGAATCAAGAAACCTTAAATCTTATTTACGATGCACTTTTAAAAGAAAAATGTGAACGTACTGTAACCCTCATTGCATTAGGGGGTGGTGTCATAGGGGATATGACAGGATATGCTGCAGCGACTTATTTAAGAGGTGTGCATTTTATACAAATTCCCACCACACTTTTATCGCAAGTGGATTCATCCGTTGGTGGCAAAACAGGGATCAAT
>CANMPB010000064.1 GCA_947499625.1 Methylophilaceae bacterium | reverse complement strand
CTGCTATTGGGCGTGTATTTATTGCACAAATTTTTCTTGTATCCATTCTCATATCACTTAACGGCATTATGAATACGCCTGATGGTTATATTGCTTACCAAAATGGATTGATGAGTCATGGTCTTCCAGGTATTTTTGCACCGATCTCGGTCATTGTGCAACTCTTAGGTGGCTTTGCTCTTTTTGTGGGGTTTAAGACAAGACTCTCGGCACTTATATTAACCATTTATACATTCATCAATGCACTGTCTTATCTATATACCTCTACAATACTGCCTTCTCCTATATACCTCATTCCGCTCCAACAAGCTCTTCAGTACATAGCGATTACAGGCGGACTTATCATTTTAATGCAAAATCCAGTCACCACATTTGCACTTGATAATGTAACAAAAACAAAAAAACGTAAATAAGTTTTTTAGCATTCATAAAAGCAGCCATCGGCTGCTTTTATGTTGATCTAAGTCACATATTGTAATCAATCATGGTTAGCATTAAAATAATTCATAAGAATACTCAATGCTTTTTAGTGAGTTAAAATGAAATTGATGTTTTACTAATTTTAAGGAATTCAAGATGGCAACAGCATCCACAAAATATACAAAGACCGCAATCATTCTTCACTGGCTCATAGCAGTGGCTATTATTTTTATGTTTATATTAGCTTGGTTTATGACAGACCTTCCCAAAGAAGCTCCTAAGTCTGCGAGCTTTGATCTCTTCAATTTAGGATTTTATACTTGGCATCTAAATGAAGAAGCTTCACCAAGAAGTTTTTATTTCAATCTCCATAAATCTGTTGGTGTTACTCTTTTAGGATTAATTTTGTTTCGAGTTTTTTGGCGCCTGACGCACCCTGCACCTGCACTTTTAAAATCAATGAAAGTATGGGAAAAAAAATTAGCCAAAGGGTCGCACCATGCTTTCTATCTCGCGATGGTTCTTCTTCCTCTCTCTGGGGTCATAATGGCAACGTATAGTAAATACGGAATTAAATGGTTTGGAATCCCCATGATAGAAGGGCTAGGCAATGACGAAATGAGAGAAGTTTTCAAAATGATACATGATTATATGGGCTATATTATGCTCGCTTTATTTGCTCTCCATCTTCTTGGTGTAATCAAGCATACTTTTATTAATAAAGATGGTGTTCTAAAACGTATGACCTTTAAATAAACTCTTGTGAATTTTATATATAAGCCAATAGTTAAATCATATTTCCAGCATGTTCGATCAAAATACGATGGTTTGGATTCCTAAAAATAGTATCCCAGAATTGCTGCTTCTCAAATAAATATTTACTGATACCTTAAAGCTTCGATTGGGTGAAGCTTGGCGGCCTTACTTGCTGGATAATAACCAAAGAAGACACCCACACTCGTAGCCACTGAAAAAGCTAATACGATGGATTGCATTGAAATTAAAATTTCAGCGCCCACCATTTTTTTTACAAGCATTGCGCCACCTAATCCAAGCGCGACCCCAATCACGCAACCTACAATAGAAATCACACACGCCTCTAAGAGAAACTGAAGCAGAATATCTTTTTCACGCGCGCCTATCGCCATACGAATACCAATTTCACGAGTGCGCTCGGTGACCGATACCAACATGATATTCATAATACCGATACCACCTACAAGAAGTGAGATAGAAGCAATGGCTCCCAATAGCATCGACATCGTTTTTGCGGTTTCACTTGCAGTTTTGGCCATAGCCGTTAAATTTCTCACTGAAAAATCACTTTCCGCATTTTCACGAATATTATGTCGCTGACGAATCAAATCATTAATCGCATCTTCAGCAACTCCCATATATTTTTCTGATTTGGCTTGCGCCATGATCATGCGCACACTTCCTGGAATTTGATTACCAAATAATTTTCTCTGCGCTGTTGTGATGGGGACGATAATGGTATCGTCCTGATCTCGGCCATCAAAGCTTTGTCCTTTGCTTTCTAATACACCCAAAATTGTAAATGGGTTTTTTTTGATGCGAATCGTTTTGCCGATAGGGTCTATATCATCACCAAATAAATTTTCGGCAACTGTTTTTCCAATGAGAGCCACACGGTTTGCAGAGCGTACATCAGCATCTGAAAATAATTCGCCGCTATCGACATTCCATCCGCGAATGGAAAAGTAGGTAGGGGAAGTGCCAATAATCGATGTATTCCAATTGTTCCCTGAAAAAATGATTTGTGCATTGCCGGTACTTATCGGAGCAATGACTGCAATATCTTCCAAGTCCCCAACAGCATTCGCATCATTTATATTGAGCGCTGAAGAATTACCTGACCCACTTCTCAAGCCTGAGGCGCTTGAAGAGCCCGATAAAATTACGAATAGATTACTACCCATCGAATCAATCGATCTTTTAATAGATTGTTGGGCGCCTTCCCCGATGGCCATCATCAATATCACAGCGCCTACACCAATGACCATACCTAACATAGTTAAGAATGTGCGAAGACGATTTGCACTCATAGCATGCCAGGCTTCACTCAACATGGAAAAAAACATTTAAGCCTCTACCTTTTCTTTTGTATTACGGGAATCTTCCACAATTTTTCCATCTAAGAAACGCACTTGTCGGCTCGTGTGATCTGCAATATCGTTTTCATGAGTGACAATAATAATGGTGTTTCCAATTTGATTAAGCTCATCAAATATTTTCATAATTTCACCGCTCGTTTTACTATCTAAATTACCTGTAGGTTCATCGGCTAAAATAATGCGCGGTTGATTAACAAGAGCTCTTGCAATAGCAACTCGCTGCTGCTGTCCTCCTGAAATTTGACTCGGCTTGGAATCAAAATAATTACCTAATCCCATTCTTTCTAAAATATTTTTAGCTATCTTTGTTCTTAATTCTTTTTGATCTTCAGCATAAACTAATGGTAATGATACATTTTCAACTAAGGTTGATCGCGCAAGTAAATTAAACCCCTGAAAAACAAACCCAATGGTTTTGTTACGAAGTTTTGCTAGCTCATTACTACTTAAAGATTTAACGGAATGACCATCGAGCATGTATTCACCTTTGGTAGGGCGATCTAGACAGCCTAAGATATTCATGAAAGTCGATTTACCTGAGCCTGAAGGGCCCATGATTGCAACATATTCGCCATCATCAATCGTTAGATTCACATCTTTGAGAACAGGAAAAACGCCTGCAGCAGTATCGTAATCTTTATAAA
>CANMPB010000063.1 GCA_947499625.1 Methylophilaceae bacterium | reverse complement strand
GAAAAATCAATTGTCGTTTTTTTATATGCTTTTTTTTTATTAATTAAATAAATAATAGTAGGTATCTTTTCAATCGTAAGATCACCACTTAAATTCCATTTACTTTTATCAAAGTCGATCATTTGTTAGAGGTCTTATCATAATTAGCATTCTTCACGGCAAGTTTTGCAATAAGAGAAGCCATGCCATTTTGTCTAATTTCATTACCAAATTGACCGCGATAATTTGTTACTAAGCTCACACCTTCAATAATAATGTCAAAAACTTTCCATGAATTACCATCTTTTTCAAGCATATAATCAATAGGCAAAGGTGGAGCGCCTGGCTGAAGTACCTCTGTTTTAATCAACACCTCTTCGTCTGTCGGTTCGTATCTTGCTGGCTTATAGTTGAGCGTCTGATCTTTAAATCTTAATAGTGCGCTGCCATAAGTTTTTACAAGCATTGTTCTAAATTCTTTTTTAAAGGCTTCCTGCTCTTCTTTTGTTGCTGCTGGATAGGCTTTGCCTAATACAAGCTTAGAAATACGGTCAAAATTAAAATAAGGCAATATCTTCTCTTCAACAATTTTGTAAGCTTTTTCTTTATTGCCAGATCTTAAATCTTTATCCGTTTTTAAAATTTCAAAAATTTCATCGGCTGTTTTTTTAACAAAAACATCAGGCGCCTCTGCAGCAAATATGCTCAGCGACATCATTAAACTTAAAATCATCAATAAAAACTTCTTCATGGTTTCAAAATTCTTTTTAAATTTAAATTATTTTTTAGATTCTTCGGTGGCTTTATTATACAAGAACTGACTGATGAGTTTTTCTAATACAACAGCATCTTGGGTTTTAGAAATGCGATCTCCCTCTTTCAGAAATTGATCGTCACCACCCGCTTCCAAACTAATATATTGTTCGCCTAACAATCCTGATGTATAAATATTTGCGAAAGTATCTTTAGGAAATGGATATCTTTTGTCTATTTTTAAAGTCACAACCGCTTGATAAGCTTTGGTATCAAATTTGATGTTGTCAATACGACCTACGACGACACCTGAGCTTTTAACAGGCGCTCTTGGCTTAAGGCCTCCAATATTCTCATAATTTGCTGTGACCGCATAGGTTTCACCTAGCGTATTGCTTGTGAGGTTTCCTACTTTCATAGCGAGACCCAAAAGTGCTGCAATTCCAATCGCCACAAATAAACCCACCCAAATATCTAATGTTGTCTTATCCATATGTGCTCCAGTCCTATATTAATGCGCAATCATAAACGAAGTTAAAATAAAATCTAATCCCAAAACGGTCAGCGAAGAAGTTACGACAGTTCTTGTAGTAGCTCGACTAACACCTTCGGCTGTTGGGGGGGCGTCGAAGCCTTCGTAGAGTGCAATAATCGTACACGCAACTCCAAATACAACACTTTTAATCAGCCCGTTAATCACATCAAATCTGAAATCAACATTCACATTCATTTGTGACCAAAATGCACCGTGATCAACGCCAATGATTGGCACTGCAACCAAATAACCACCCATCACACCCACCATTGAAAAAATAGAGGCCAATATAGGCATTGAGATGACACCCGCCCAAAATCTTGGGCCAATAATTCTAGCAATCGGACTTACGGCCATCATTTCCATAGCAGATAATTGCTCGGTAGCCTTCATTAAGCCAATTTCAGCAGTGATTGCAGTTCCAGCTCTGCCAGCAAATAAAAGTGCGGTTACAACGGGGCCTAGCTCCCTTAAAAGCGCTAATGCTACCAAAACACCAATAGATTCTGATGAGCCATATTTTTGAAGCGTGTAATACCCTTGCAAACCTAAGACCATGCCTACGAAGAAAGCAGACACTATAATAATAATTAAAGACATTACACCAGTGAAATAAATTTCACGGATCGTTAAATGAATACGCCTAAAACTCTCGCCTGAATAAATTAAGATTAGAAAAAAAAATCGTGCAGCAGAGCCAAGACGCCAAATTCTTGAAGTCACTTGGTTGCCCAAACTGCTTAAAATTTTAAAAATTGGGTTCATGATTAAACAGACTCATAAATATCTTTTTTGTAACTAGGCGCATTGTAATGGAATGGGACGGGACCATCTTTTTCGCCATGAACAAATTGGTGCACAAAAGGGAGTCTAGATTTTGATAGTTCTTTCGGTGTGCCCTCTGCGGCCACGATTCCATCTGCAATAAAATAAATGTAGTCTGCAAAAGAAAAAGCTTCTTCCACATCATGCGTCACAATGATTGAAGTTGCTCCTAGCGCATCATTGAGCGTTCGAATGAGATCACAAATCACTGCCATAGAAATAGGATCTAATCCTGCAAAAGGCTCGTCGTACATAATAATATCCGGGTCCAAAGCAATAGCTCTTGCAAGTGCAACGCGTCTTGCCATACCTCCTGAAAGTTCAGTTGACATAAGCTTATGAGCGCCTCGAAGGCCTACAGCGTTAAGTTTCATAAGCACTAAATCACGAATCATACTTTCAGGTAATTTTGTATGTTCGCGTATTGGAAATGCCACATTGTCAAATACAGACAGGTCAGTAAAAAGTGCACCATGCTGGAAAAGCATGCCCATTTTTCTGCGCAATTCATAAATACCTTGTCTATCTTGCTTATGAACAATCTTGCCGTCCACGCTAACCTGGCCAGCTTTAGGTTTGATTTGGCCACCAATCAAACGAAGAATAGTCGTTTTGCCACAACCACTTCCACCCATAATAGCTGTGACTTTGCCGCGAGGAAAAACCATATTGATATCTTTATGAAGCATACGATTATCGTAGCCAAAAGATAAGTTTTCAATTTCAACTATATTTTTTTGGGTCATATTTAGATATAGATTTTAGATATCATAATCTTACATGGAATTAAAGCTCTCCGTATGAATGCAGTCCTGACAAAAACATATTGACACCTAAAAAAGCGAAGGTAGTTATAATGAGCCCGATCAGTGCCCACCATGCTAAGACAGTTCCTCTTAACCCTTTAACAATTCTATAATGAAGCCAAGCTGCATAATTTAACCATACTATTAAAGCCCAAGTTTCTTTAGGATCCCATGACCAATAACCGCCCCAAGCTTCTGCTGCCCATATAGCACCTAATATAGTTGCGATAGTAAAAAATATAAAGCCAATTGCAATCGATTTGTAAATAAGATCATCAAGAACAGCTAGCTTTGGTAGATAAGAGGCTAATATTTTTTTAGCTGAAAGTAAGTAGGCTATAGATACCATTGCTGCTA
>CANMPB010000062.1 GCA_947499625.1 Methylophilaceae bacterium | reverse complement strand
TACCTGTTTGAAGCACAAGAGGTGGGTACATAGTCCAGCCGCCCGCAGGAGCTCCGCCTTCCATAAATAAAGTACCTAAAAGAAGCGCAAAAGCAAAAGGCAAAATCCAAAAACTCATATTATTCATGCGTGGAAGTGCCATGTCTGGAGCACCAATCATGATAGGTATCATCCAATTAGCAAGCCCAACTCCAGCGGGCATAACAGCTCCGAAAATCATTACGAGCGCATGCACAGTCACCATTGAGTTATAAAATTGTGGGTCTACAAACTGAAGTCCTGGTTGAAATAACTCTGCACGAATAACCATTGCCATTGAGCCGCCAATAAAGAACATGATCAATGAAAAAACTAAGTACATCGTACCTATATCTTTATGGTTTGTTGAAAACAACCAACGTTTAATGCCTGTGGGCTTATGATCGTGATGATCGTGATCGGCGTGTGCTATTGTGCTCATTCTTAAAATCTTCCTAAATTAAAAAATTAAATTTAAAATTATTTCTTTCTTGCTGCTAAGACATCTTTAGGCTGTATCACATGCCCAGTTTTGTTTCCCCAGTTATTTCGTACAAATGTTACAACCGCAGCGATGTCTGAATCCGACAATTGTTCGCCAAAGGCAGGCATATTACCCTTGCCATAAATAACTTGGTGGATGTGAGCTGGTATGTTCTCTTTTAGGTTAGCTAGAGGGCTTCCATCGATGGCTGGGAAAACACCCTTGATACCCTGCCCATTTGCTTGATGGCAAGCTAGGCAATTAGCTTTATACACTGCTTCGCCTTTAGACTTTAACTCATCCATCGAAAGCTCTTTATCGCCACTATCATTTTTAGATTTTAATGCTAATTTTGTTTCTTGAACCCAAGCTACGTATTCTTTTTCTGGAACAGCCTTTACTACAATGGGCATATATCCATGTCCCTTGCCGCAAATTTCAGCACACTGCCCACGATAAACACCTTCTTTATTAATTATTGTCCAGTTGTCATTAATAAATCCTGGAATAGCATCTCTCTTCCAGCCTAAATCAGGCACCCACCATGCATGAATAACATCGCTCGCTGTTGTCATAATTCTAATTTTTTTTCCAACAGGAAGAACAAGAGCTGTATCAGTATTTCGTAAATAGTTATCAGCAGTCTTTGGATCAATACCTGAATTCTTCTGGCTAGCATCAACACTATCAGCAGCCAAATTACTATAAATAGTTAAGTCCTCATCTATGTAGTCGTATTTCCATTTCCATTGATAACCTGTTGCTTTAATAGTGATTTCAGATTTTGAAGTGTCATCCATCCTTGCAAGAAGTTTAGTTGCTGGTATTGCCAATGCAACAATAATAACAAAAGGTATAAGAGTCCAAACGATCTCAACGGTTGTGCTGTGAGAGAATTTTGCTGGTTTAACACCTTTTGACTTTCGATGATGGAATATAGACCAAAACATCATTCCAAAAACTAAAATACCAATGACAGTACATACATATAGAGAAGTCATATGCATGTTATAAACATCGTGACTTATAGGAGTAACTCCTTGTGTCATATTCAACCCCCAAGCAGCATGCAATATATCTGGGCTTAATAAGAATAGTGCCGACAAGATAACTGTGAAATTAGATAAAAATCTAGCCATACACTTATTCAAATGCATTTAATATTCCTTACCGTAAAAGTTAAATGTTCGATATTTACTGAAATTTTATGTTTCTCATGTTATCAGTAGGATTTTTTAAAATCAATACGAAAAGATTGTAATCAGGAAATTTTTTTAAATAATTCTAAGCGCTCACTCTCGCATAAAAAATCTCCAACACGAGTATTTTTCCCCTGAGAGCTTATTACAATGAAGCTAGGCCGATTGAAGTATGTTGTCACAAGTCTAAATTTACTCCAGTCTCGATTAAATTCCTCTTTAATTATTTTTTTTCCTTGGATAGTTTTAATTTCAATTAAGCGGGAACTAATTCTTATAATCTGATAAAAGGTACTTTTAAGACAAGTGAAATACAAAGCATATCCAAGCAAAAGAACTTCAATGCCGTAAAAAGGAATCGCTAGATATAATCTAAAGTAGCAGAGTATTGAGGAAATTATGAGGATAAAAATAAAGAAAAAAAGGTATATTTTTTTAATCAATTTCCATGGCATAGATGGGTTTGGGCGAAGAATAAATTCGTCTAAAGTACCTTTTTTTAATTTTTTGATTTGAATCATATTTTCTCTTGACGTACATAAAAGAAAAAAATTCCAATAATTTTATAATTTATGGTGCCGGGAGCGAGAATCGAACTCGCACGCTATTACTAGCGCGGGATTTTGAGTCCCGTGCGTCTACCAATTCCGCCATCCCGGCTTCTAGAAGCTTACAAGCTTAACATTATAGATAATATCGGCTTATTTCTGATAACTATATTAAAATTGGAAGAATCTAAAGCTTAATATAAAGACTATGCTCAATATCATTAAAAGTATCCTATCTGCTTTTTTCGGCGTCCAAAGCAATAGAAAACTTTCTCAGGATGATGCTTTTGTTGAAAAACATGGAATAAAGTATTTTCTGATTATAGGCTTTTTAGTGGCTATTCTTTTGCTGTTAACGCTTGCAATTTTAGTTAATGTTATTTTAAATCATATTAAATAATTCTAATATTAAGATCATTATAAAGATTTCTCTTAAAATATTAAGCGCTTAAATATAATATGCTAATTGAAGAATTTAATTTTGATCTGCCCCACCATCTTATTGCCCAAGACCCTCTTCAAAAGAGGGATTCAAGTCGACTTCTTGTTTTAAATAAAAATACAAAATCATTCAGCGATAAAAAGTTTACGGACTTTGTTGATTTATTAAATTCAAATGATCTTTTAATTTTCAACGATACACGTGTGATTAAAGCGAGGTTATTTGGGGAAAAAATAACAGGTGGGAAAGTTGAAATTATGATTGAGCGCATCATAGATGATCATCATGCACTCGCGCACTTAAAAACATCCAGAAAAATATTAGATGGCACCATCTTTGAGATCAATAAAGACGTATCGGTTAAGGTCATCAAGAAAGAAAACAATCTTTTTTATATTGAATTGAATTCAAATTTATCCAGCTACGACATACTCGAAAAATACGGACATATCCCCTTACCACCTTACATCGAAAGAAGTGCAAATCTATCCGATGAAAACAGATACCAAACCATCTATGCGAAAGAATCTGGCGCTGTTGCCTCTCCTACAGCTGGACTCCACTTCACCGATGAAATCTTTAAGGCCT
>CANMPB010000061.1 GCA_947499625.1 Methylophilaceae bacterium | reverse complement strand
TCTTCTTGTTTTTTCTTACCCATTGCACGACGCAATAAATCAGCTGCACCCAATGAATAACCTGCAACTGCTTGTGCAATCTGCATTACCTGCTCTT
Organism: Methylophilaceae bacterium; assembly: GCA_947499625.1. Lineage (GTDB taxonomy): Bacteria > Pseudomonadota > Gammaproteobacteria > Burkholderiales > Methylophilaceae > Methylopumilus. The sequence continues at coordinate 3,215 of CANMPB010000061.1, read as the reverse complement.
GGTATACAGCAATGCCATAAGTTTCTTTTAAGATTGACTCTGTGGATGGATGTGGATATACGATACGTTGTTGTCCGTGTTTACGTTTACAAAAATCAGGAATCAAATCCATTGGGCCTGGACGATAGAGTGCGACGAGTGCCACAATATCTTCGAAGCAATCGGGCTTCGCTTGCTTTAACATATCTTTCATGCCGCGCGATTCAAGCTGGAAGACAGCAGTGGTGTTAGCGCTCTTTAAAAGTTGGAAGACAGTTTTGTCATCCAGTGGCAAATGATTAAGATCAAGTGGCAGTTGATTTTCATTAACCCGCAAAATATTTGCATTCTTTAATGCCATCGCAAGAATGGTGAGCGTGCGAAGTCCTAAGAAGTCGAACTTCACCAAACCTAAAGCTTCGATGTCATCCTTATCGAATTGACTGACTAAACTTTCACCGTTAGCCTGACAATAAATCGGCGTGAAGTTCGAAATTTTTCCAGGAGCAATTAAGACACCACCCGCATGCATACCAACGTTACGCACAACTCCCTCTAACCTTAATGCAAGATCAATCAACTCCTTTACTTCTTCTTCTTTGTTATAGCGGTCTTGCAACTGCGGTTCTTTGTTCAGTGCGTCTTCTAATGTGATACCTAACTCCATAGGAATCAATTTCGCAATGCCATCGACAAAATTAAATGGGAGATCAAGGACGCGTCCCACATCTCGAATCACAGCGCGAGCTGCCATCGTGCCAAAAGTCACAATTTGTGACACTGAACCTGCGCCATATTTTTGTTTGACATAATCAATAACACGATCGCGACCTTCTTGGCAAAAGTCGATATCGAAGTCGGGCATCGACACACGATCAGGATTTAAGAAGCGCTCAAAGAGAAGTTGGTATTGAATTGGATCAAGATCAGTTACACCTAAACTATAAGCCACAAGTGATCCAGCACCTGAACCTCGACCGGGCCCCACTGGAACCTCATTATTTTTAGCCCAGTTAATAAAATCAGCAACGATTAAGAAGTAACCTGCAAAACCCATCTGGTTAATGATCGAAGTTTCAAAAAGAATGCGTGCGTCATAATCATGTCTGACTTCATTACGTTTTACTTCATCTGGAAAAAGTTCTTTTAAGCGAACCTCTAATCCTTTTTTAGATTCTGAAATTAAAAAATCTTCAAGCTTTTCTTGGTTAGGTGTTGGGAAGTCAGGTAAATAATTTTTACCTAGAGTAAATTCAAAGTTGCAGCGCTTTGCAATCTCTACTGAATTTTGAAGCGCTTCTGGAATATCGCTAAATAGAGCGGTCATTTCCACTTCATTTTTAAAATATTGTTCGTGTGAAAATAATTTAGGTCGGCGGCTATCTGCCATGATGTAACCTTCAGCGATACAGGTTCTCGCCTCATGGGCTCGATAATCATCTTGATCCATAAATTGGATGGGTTGCGTTGCTACCACCGGAATGTCTAAACTTGTGGCTAAACTTAAAGATTGATTGATAAAACGTGCTTCATTTTTTTTATCCTCACCCTCAGCGATGCGTTGGATTTCGATATAGAAACGATGCTTAAAATGGGTTGCCCAATCTTTCATGGCATTCTTCGCGATATCGGTATGTTCTTGAAGGATGGCTTGACCGACGTCTCCCATCGAAGCTCCTGAGAGAATAATGAGGCCTTCATTCTTTTCAAGTAACCAAGACTTTTTCACTTCAACACGACCACGATACTGATTTTCTAAGTAAGCACGCGTTAAAATTTCGGATAAAGCTAAGTAACCTTTATCGTTTTGACAGAGAGCTAATATTCGGTAAGGTTGATCACGATTGACTTCATTCTCAATCCAAAGATCAGCCCCTAAAATAGCTTTAATACCTTTTTCTCGAGCTGCCGTATAAAACTTTACTAAACCAAATACATTACTTAAATCCGTGAGTGCCAATGCAGGCATATTTTGGGATGAAGCCTTATCGATATAGTCATCAATGCGGACAATCCCATCAGTGATGGAATATTCACTATGACACCTTAAATGAACAAATGAGATGGGATGAGGTTCAGACATAACTCTATTTTAAGGGATGAATGACTTAAAACTTAGTGCTTAGTCACAAAAAAAGTACTTGATCTACCTATAAAAAAATAACTGATGTATATTGTCAACTATTACTCAATTTCAAAGGAATTTAAATCATGACAGTGACTCTTAAAGGCGGCCCAGTCAAAATAGGTGGTCAATTTTTAAGCAAAGGACAAAAAGCACCTGACTTCAGTCTCGCAGATAAAACGCGTGCAGATGTCGGTTTGACAAATTTCGCTGGCAAACGAAAAGTATTAAACATTTTTCCAAGTGTCGACACACCCACATGCGCCACGTCTGTCCGAAAATTTAATGAAGCAGCGGCTAAATTAAATAACACAGTGGTCTTATGTATCTCAGCTGATTTACCTTTTGCGCAGAATCGTTTTTGTGGTGCTGAAAAAATTGAGAATGTACAAACGCTCTCCACCTTTCGTAACACGAAAAAATTTGCGACCGACTTTGGTGTATCCATTGATGACACAAGCTTGGCAGGTTTGACTTCTCGCGCTGTGATCGTGTTAAACGAAAACAACGAGGTACTTCATAGTGAACTTGTTTCAGAAATTACAGAAGAACCTAACTACGAAGCTGCGTTAAATGTACTTTAATCTTTTGGTTTTCGGTTGCTACCGCTCACCATTTTAATTTCAAATAAACGACACTCTAAAGCACCGTTAAATAACGGTGTTTTTTTTGTAGGCTTTAATCGCATGTCTTTTGGCATCTCAAGATCTGCCGTTAAGAAATAAGTATCCCAACCACCAAAGGATTCTTTCATATGTTTCGCCCAGACGGGATACACTTCTTTTAGATCTTCGTCTTCACCTATCCGCTGACCATAAGGTGGGTTGGTGACAAGCACCCCTTCCGATGCAGGTGGTTCTAATTTTACAAAATCACTTTGCAATACTTTTGCAACTTCCTCCAAGCCTGCGACTTTTAAATTGTGACGCGCGACTCTCACCGCTCTTAAATCTATATCTGATCCATAGATATCTAAGAATTCGATAGGCTTCATTTTACTTGTGGCTTCGGTTTCAATTTTTTTCCAAAGACTTTCGTCGAATGAGGTCAGTTTTTGAAAACCAAAAGTACGCTTCATACCCGGCGGTTGATTCACTGCCATCATGGCTGC
>CANMPB010000060.1 GCA_947499625.1 Methylophilaceae bacterium | reverse complement strand
ATGGGTCCTTGCAGTTGCAGGGACACATGGCAAAACTACAACATCATCCATGCTTGCGTGGATTCTAGAATTTAATGGTTATGCCCCAGGATTTCTTATTGGTGGCGTGCCACTCAATTTTGATGGTTCAGCTCGTTTGCCACAAAAAAATAAATCGAATGAAACTTCACCCTTCTTTGTAATTGAAGCGGATGAATATGACACGGCTTTTTTTGATAAACGCTCTAAGTTTGTTCATTATCATCCGAAGACTGCAATATTAAATAATCTTGAATATGATCATGCAGATATTTTTCCAGACCTTCATGCGATTGAAACTCAATTTCATCATATGGTACGTATGGTTCCCGGTATCGGACGAGTTATTATTAATGATGAAGAAGATAGTTTAAAAAGAGTGATTGACAAAGGCTGCTGGTCTGAAAAATCTTATATCGGGAGCAAGCAAGGCCTATCGATTGGCAAGGTCAATCAAGATCAATCATTTGAAGTCTTTAATCTTGATAAATTGATAGGTACTTTATCTTGGGATCTTTTAGGGCATCATAATCGTATGAATGCATTAGCGGCGATCGCGGCATCCCACCATGTCGGTGTGACATTAGAAGATGCGATAGAAGCGTTACAAACATTTAAAAATGTCAAACGTAGAATGGAATGTATTGGTGAAAAAAACGGCATTATAATTTACGATGATTTTGCTCATCATCCAGCAGCGATATCAACCACTCTAGCGGGATTGCGTGCCAAAGTAGGAAAAGCAAGAATCATTGCAGTCTTGGAGCCTAGATCTAACACGATGAAATTAGGTTCGATGAAAAGTGCTCTGCCTGAGAGTTTGAAAGATGCAGATCAAGTATTTTGCTATGGGGAGAAATTAACTTGGAATGCTGAAGAAGCATTGGCACCTATAAAAAATAAATCATTTGTTGGGCATGACATGAAAAATTTTGTTGAAGCTATTTTAAAAGAGATAAAATCAGGCGATCATATTCTTGTCATGAGTAATGGCAGTTTCAACGGCATTCATCAAACCTTATTAAAGGGATTAGTTTAATTTATGCCTATGGATGAAAGTGTATACAAGAATAATATTCTTAAGCTTTCTATCCTTTTATCCTTTGCGCTCCATTTTCTTGCTATCCAACTCATACAATTTAAACCAATAAAACCATTTCAAAATAAACTTTCTCAGATTGAAGTGGTTTTAATAAACTCAAAAGACAATCACCAGGTTGATGCAGACGTTTTTGGGCAAAGCAATTCAAATAAAGGTGGCAATATAGAAAAGGACGTTCATAAAAAAACACCATTACCAATTATCACTGAAAATAAAAATACATTTCAATTAAATAACCGCGGTGACCAGTCGGCTGTTGGTAAAGCTTCAAGCCCGTCACAAGAAAAGACTGTAAAAAAAGATGCGCAAGTTTTGAGTGAGCCCAAAGCAGTTCAGCAGCCTAAAGAGTCAAAAGTTATTAATAAATCAATTAGTAAAGAAGATATCTTGGCAAGTGTTAGTGAAATTAGCGCATCAGATGCGGCGCTTTCAAATCAAATCTCTAATTTTGAAAAACAACCTAGACGAAAATATATTGGCGCTCGCACCAAAGAATATAAATATGCGCTTTATGCAGAGGCATGGAGGCAAAAGGTAGAAACTTTAGGTAATATGAATTATCCAGAAGAGGCACGTGAAAAGAAATTTTCAGGTCAATTAAGGATGACAGTTTCCTTAAAGCCCGATGGAAAAATCGATAGCATTGAAATTAATCAAAGTTCAGGATTTAAAATACTAGATGAGGCCGCTAAAAAAATTGTAGAATTAGGCGCACCCTATGCAACATTTCCTGAGGATATTAGAAAGGAAGTAGATATTTTGAGTATTACGAGAACATGGACTTTTACAAAAGACGACACCTTGTCATCCCAATAAATGAATTATTACAAACATCATATTTTCTTTTGTTTAAATCAGCGCGAGGATGGCGAAGCTTGTTGCTCTGATAAAGGAGCTGAAAAAATGTTCATGTATATGAAATCAAAAATTAAATCGTTCGATTTAAATGGTGAATCTAAAGTGAGAATTAATCGTGCAGGCTGCTTTGATAGATGTGGCGAGGGACCTTTGCTTGTAATTTATCCCGAAGCTACTTGGTATCACTTTATAGATGAAGAAGATATCGATGAAATTATCGAGAGTCATATTCAACAAGGTAAAATAGTGACGCGCTTATTGGCTTAAGGACTGATTTAATAACGCAATCAGGTCTTTTTTTTCTTGCGCTGATATAGGTTGATGTAAACCTTCTCTTAGCTTTTCTCCCCAATGTGAATTTGGAAAGTGTGGATCCTCTTTAAAGCGAGGGATGACATGCCAGTGAATGTGAGGTGTTTTATTGCCTAAGCTTGCTAAGTTAATTTTTTCAGGGTTAAAGATTTTTCTTAAAACCTCTTCCACTTTAAATACACAGCGCATGATGTTAAATTGGAGTGTTTCATCCAAATCCGTCATTTCTTTTATATGACTAATGAATTCAACACGACAATAACCCTTGTAATCTTGATGTTCTAAAAGTACCACACGTAGCTTATTGTCAGTCCAGATGATTTCACCTTCGATAAGACTACAAATTGCGCATGACGTCATTTATGACACCTGAAGCATGCGGTCGAGGGTGAGTTTAGCTAACTTCGCCTCATCTTCAGGTACCTTAATGATATTGACGGGCCCATCATTTACAATATTTTCTAAACACCATGCAAGATGTTGAGGGTCAATTCGCGCCATGGTTGAACATTCACAAATGACATGCGACATGAATTGCACAAGTTTATCTTCAGCTTTCATTTGATTTGCAAGGCGATTGACTAAATTAAGTTCAGTACCTACCAACCATTTAGTGCCCTGAGGAGACTCTGTGACAGTTTTTAAAATGTATTCAGTCGATCCCACATAATCCGAATGAGCACAAACTTCAAAGGGACATTCAGGGTGAGAGATTACTTTGCCATCCGGGTGCTCTTGTCTAAAGCGCTCAATATTTTGGAGGCGAAACATTTGATGTACTGCACAATGACCTTTCCATAAAAAGATCTTAGCTTTCTTAATCTCTGCTTCAGTGAGGCCTCCAAGTGGGAGGTCTGGATCCCATACAGGCATGTCATCTAAAGGGATGCCCATTTTGTGACCACTCCAACGACCCAGATTTTGATCTGGAAAAAATAAAACTTTTTCGCGCTGTTTAAATGACCATTCAATAATTTTTGTTGCATTTGTTGAAGTACAAACGATGCCACCATGTTCACCACAAAAAGCTTTAAGGTCGGCTGCAGAATTAATATA
>CANMPB010000059.1 GCA_947499625.1 Methylophilaceae bacterium | reverse complement strand
CTTCTAACGTTGGCAGTCTCGGATCATCCCAGCCGGTGACATGTTTATCTTCAACCAATTCAATCAGCTTTCTTTTTGAAAGAACAGCGTATGTGAGATTAAGTCTTGCAAATTCATACTGACGTGGTTGTGGTTTAGATAACAAACCATTGTCTGTAAGACGATCCAAAATCCAATCATAAAAAGGACGTTGATCTTCAAATTCCAATGTACAAATAGAGTGTGTAATTTTTTCTAATGCATCCTCAATAGGATGTGCAAATGTATACATCGGATAAATACACCAAGTGTCTCCTGTATTGTGGTGATGTGCACGTTTAATTCGATAGATGGCAGGATCACGTAAATTAATATTAGGCGATGCCATATCAATCTTGGCTCTTAATACCATCGATCCATCGGGATGTTTGCCATCACGCATTTCGCGGAACCATGCGAGATGTTCTTCTGTTGATTTATCACGCCATGGAGAATTTTTACCAGGTTCAGTGAGAGATCCACGAGTAATTCGAATCTCATCTGGTGTTTGTTTATCAACATAGGCATGACCAGATTGAATAAGAGATTCCGCGGCTTGATACATAAAGTCAAAATAATGACTCGCGAAAAAAAGGTGAGATGTTTTATTTTGCTCCCATGAAAAACCTAGCCACGAGACATTATTTTTAATGCTATCTACATATTCCTGATTTTCTTTTTCAGGATTGGTGTCATCAAAACGCAAATGACAAATACCGTCGTAATCTTTGGCTAATCCAAAGTTTAAGAAAATACTCTTTGCATGTCCTATATGAAGATAACCATTAGGCTCAGGAGGGAAGCGGGTACGAATTTTTGCTGTATCAATAGGTGCTTTTGCATGATGGGCAGCATCTCCCGGAGAACCTGCCCAGGTTTTGCCGTCATAACTTTTATTAGTTAAGTCGCGTTCGATCACGCCACGAATAAAATTAGAAGGTGCTTGAGATGTAGTTTTGTTGTCTGACATAATATATAGGCAATATTCTACACTGAAATGATGGCTTAATTCTCCCCAATCCATTGATCTTAAAGCTAAAACATAGACTCATATGATAAGATCAAGTTTTTAATGTCATACGAGTTTTATGCAGCATAGCCTCGTTTTTAAAGTCTTAGATGTGCTCTCCGATGGTAAATTTCATTCGGGAGAATCCATTGCTAAAACTTTCGATATTTCTCGCGTCTCGATTTGGAATGCAATTAAAAAAGCAGAAGAGTTCGGTGTGGAGATTTACTCCGTACGTGGTCGCGGTTATAAACTAATTCAACCCATTACGCTTTTAAAAAAATCTTCTATCCAACAAGTCATGGGCGAAATTCATCACTGGTTTAATGTAGAAATTTTCGATGTGATGGAGTCTACTAATAGTTATCTCATGGAAAAAGCCTCTTTAGATCATCCCCATGCTTCTTTGGCAGCCACCCATATTCAAACAAAAGGTCGTGGCCGTCGCGGTAGAAGTTGGCAATCTGCCTTAGGGGAAAGTTTAACTTTTTCACTTCTATGGCGATTTAATGGTGGGGCTGCAACTCTCTCAGGTTTGAGTTTAGCGGTTGGCATCGCTCTCATACGAAGCTTGCATCGATTCGGTGTGATGGGTGCCCAGCTTAAATGGCCTAACGATGTGTTAATTCAAGATCAAAATCAATATAAAAAATTAGCTGGTATTCTGATTGAGCTTCAAGGTGATATGGAAGGGCAGAGTAGTGCTGTCATTGGTATTGGCATTAATTTAAAACTTTCTAAAAAAAGCATGAGCCATATTGATCAGCCTGCGATCGATCTTGCAAGTATGAGTCCAGAAGAGATCGATCCTAATGAGCTACTAGGGCAGATCTTAAAAGATTTGGCAGATATTTTGGGCCAATTTAATACATCCAAATTTAGCTCATTAAAAGAAGAGTGGATGACCTATCATGTCTATCAGCATCAGACAGTCACATTGTCTTTAGGTGACGGAAGAACAGTCACAGGTCTAGCACAAGGGGTGACCGATGAAGGTGCGTTAATTATTGAAACACCATCATCCGGCATCGAAACATTTTCATCGGGCGAAATTACATTAAGAAAAGTATAAATATGTTTCTACTTATAGATATAGGGAATACCAAAACAAAATGGATGCTCCGTGATAATTCTGGCATTTATAAACATGATTCTTTTTTAACAGAAGATATTGATCAAGATCATTTTGAATTTGATGAAAAGATCAGAAAAATAGTTATTTCTAACGTCGCAGGGTTTGAGAAAGAAGCTATTTTAAAAATTAAACTTAAAAATTTTTCATGTCCGATTGAATTTATTAAGGCTCATAAAAAATTAAACCATCTTATAAATAATTACCAAGATGCAACAAAGCTTGGGACAGACAGATGGCTGTCGGCATTGAGTGTATCTCATGACATTAAAAAGACTGCAGTCATTGTCTCAGTTGGGACTGCTGTGACGATAGATTATTTGAGCTTTGACGAAAAAAAATCTCAACATACATTCGAAGGTGGTGTGATTCTGCCAGGACTTCATCTTACAAAAAATGCTTTAGAAAATAATACTGCTGATTTAAAAAACTCTGAGGGTGTTGTCAAAATTCCACCTATCAATACGGCTAATGCGATTCATTCAGGATTTGTATTGAGTGTGTTAGGGAATATCAAATATTTATTTGATCTAGCATCGTCCAAATCTAAGGATGTCAAAATTATATTAAGTGGTGGGGATACCGAGCTAATTCATCAGCATATGAAAGAAGATTTAAAAAAATACGTTTCAATTAAAAAAGATTTAGTGCTTGAAGGACTCTTTGTTATAGCGAATATTTAAAAAACGTTTTAGCGTTTTTTAAGATAGAGGTCTGTGATCGTGCCTTCTTTAACTTCTGCTGCAAAGCAAACTGTTTCAGACAATGTTGGATGTGGATGAATCGTTAAACCAAGGTCATGCGCATCCGCTCCCATTTCAATTGCCAAAACTGTTTCGGCAATAAGCTCACCTGCATTAATGCCTGAAATGCCAGCACCAATCAATCGGTGCGTTTCTTTATCAAAAATAAGTTTTGTCGTACCTTCTGAGCGATTCATAGCGAGTGCTCGGCCACTTGCAGCCCAGGGGAAACTTGCTTTTTCAATTTCAATATTTTGTATTTTAGCTTCTGTTTCAGTCATTCCTGCCCAAGCGACTTCTGGATCTGTATAGGCAACGTATGGAATAGCGATTGCTTGGAATTCAACTTTGAGTCCAGCAATAACTTCAGCTGCGACCTTACCTTCGTGTGTTGCTTTGTGAGCCAACATCGGCTGACCTACAATATCGCCAATCGCAAAGATATGGGATACGTTGGTACGCATTTGCTTATTTGCCGGAATAAAACCCTGTTCAGTAACATTAACTCCGGCGAGATCTGCCTTAATTGCTTTACCATTTGGGCGTCGACCGATTGCAATAAGGACACGGTCATACACTTGTGAATCTAATTTACCTTCAAATTCAAAATTGACATGAATACCATCTGCTTTAGGTTCGATTGTGTTGACTTTAGTATTGAGCATAATTTTTTCAAAACGCTTCTCCATACGTTTTTGTAATGGACGTACTAAATCACGATCACATCCTTGCATGAGTCCATCTGATAATTCAACGACACTCACACGACTGCCTAATGCATCGTAAACGGTTCCCATCTCTAAACCAATAATGCCACCACCCACAATGAGTAAACGTTTTGGAATGTCTTTGAGTTCCAGTGCGCCAGTGGAATCTATAATGCGTGGATCATCTTGTAC
>CANMPB010000058.1 GCA_947499625.1 Methylophilaceae bacterium | reverse complement strand
TGTGAATCAATCATGACAACGAGTGAATCTATAAAAAATGATTTAACTCAAGATAAATTTGTTCGCATCCCCACCATTTCTGTTCCGACTGGAATCGATACTGATATTTTTGTACCTGGCAATAAAACACAGCAAAGAAAATCACTAAACCTTCCGCAGAAACATTTCATCTTTGGTATTGCGGCAACATTAAGGTCATGGAAGGGGCACAGCAATCTAATTCAAGCTTTTAATCTTTTAAAAAATCCAATGTGCACCTTAATCATCATAGGCGACGGTCCACAAATGGAAAATTGTAAAAAATTGGCTAAGACGTCTTCTTACCCTGAGAATATAAAATTGGTTGGTGATATTCGAAATATCGTACCCTACCTACAAGCAATGGATTGTTTTGTGTTGCCAAGCTATGCTAATGAAGGTGTTCCTCAAGCATTATTACAAGCTATGTCTGTTGGTCTTCCAATTATTAGCTGTCCAGTCGGAGGCATTCCAGAAACTTTAAGTAAATACAAAAAAGCTATATTAACTAAACCTAAGAATCCAGAACTCTTATCAAAAGCAATGTCAAAGACTATGAAAACTTCCAATACAAATCAAATGAAAAATATACACAGACCTTTTACTTTAGACGTTATGTATAAATCATCTATGGAAGTTTATGATAAAGCGATTAAAAATAGACTTAAAGTGGATTAGACTGGAATAAATGGCGGAAGAGGTGAGATTCGAACTCACGGAGGGGATGAACCCTCGACGGTTTTCAAGACCGCTGCCTTAAACCGCTCAGCCACTCTTCCGGAGCGAGAATTCTATCATAACCTTTAATCATCTTGAAGGTCAGAATCGGGGAATAAAACCTCAGAAAATCCAAAATTACTCAAATCTTCAATTCTCATTGGATACAAAACGCCATCTAGATGGTCACACTCATGCTGAACAACTCTCGCATGAAAGTCGCTCACTGCGCGATCAATAGGATTGTGATTCAAATCATAACCTTGATAGCGAAGCTTTTTAAATCTTGGCACCAACCCTCTCATGCCAGGAACGGAAAGACATCCTTCCCACCCTTCTTCCATTTCTTCATCAAGGAAAGTGAGTTTTGGATTAATTAAAATTGTATAAGGTACCTCTTCTGCATTTGGGTACCTTGGAGTTTTTTCTACACCAAAGATAACAACCCTTAAGCTAACACCAATTTGTGGAGCTGCAAGACCTGCACCATTTAAAGCATGCATCGTATCTTGCATATCCTCAATGAGATCTCTTAAACCTTGGCTTTTGAAATCATGAACCGGCGCTGCGACATTTAAGAGCAATGGATCCCCCATTTTCAATACTTGCCTAATAGTCATTTAATTTTTTAAAATGACTTCTTGAATTAGCTTAATCACATCGATCATCATGCGACGACAGACATCGTTATCACAAAGTTCATTGATACTAGAGAATGAAATAGCATTTTTACTCTGTCCTCTTCCGGCAGCATGATTCACCATAGGACATATTGCCGCATAAGCCATATTGAGTTCTTTTGCTAGAACAGCTTCTGGCATTCCCGTCATGCCGACTATATAGACTCCATCCTTCTCAAGACGATTAATCTCAGCAGCTGTTTCTAGTCTTGGTCCCTGAACAGCAGCATACACTCCATCAGGTATGATTGAATTTAAAGAAGACTGAGCGATATTAAGAATAGCTTTTCTCAAAGGCTCGTCATAAGGATAAGTAAAATCAATATGCTTCACTGGCATTTCAGCACCATCAAAATAAGTATTTTTACGTCCATAAGTGTAATCAATGATCTGGTTTGGAATACATATAGTGCCGGGCTTTACTTTGTCATCAATCACACCGACGGTTGCTACTGAAATTATTTTTGTAACACCGACTGATTGTAATGCCCATATGTTGGCGCGATAATTAATTTCATGGGGTGGTATCGTATGACCTGAACCGTGACGAGCTAAGAAAACAACATTTTTATCTGACAAAGTTCCAAAAATGAGTGGTTGAGATGGTTCTCCGTAAGGCGTCCTTACAAATTCACGCTTTACAACTTTTAGCTCTTGAATTGAAGCTAAGCCTGTACCACCAATAATACCAAACATAAAACTCACCTTATCTATTAAAGATTTCTATTCTATAACATACTAACAATTATGAAGCCCACACAATCCATAATGAGCCGTTACAAAATCGCTCAATCAAAGAATCATTATGAAAATTTTACCGTAGGTTCTTTAGTACTAGGAAAAGATATGCGGGAAGCAATTATGACTTTATATGCTTTTGCTAGGCTTGGTGACGACATTGCGGACGAAGGAAATCATTCAAAAAAAGAACGTACTGAACAAATTAAATACCTCAAAAATCATCTCAAAAAAATTGAATTAAATCAAAAAATTAATGACAGTTATTTCAAAATATTACAAATATTATATATTAAATATAAATTTAAAATCAATAACTTACACAGATTTATTAATGCGTTTAATGAAGATATTAATCACCAACAATATGCTCGATTTAGCGACTTAATCAGATACTGTGATGCCGCTGCAAACCCAGCAGGTGAGCTTATTTTAAGTCTTGTAAAACAAGATAACAAAGAGAATGTTCGCCAATCAAACGCAATTTGCACAGCGTTAGCGCTTATTAATTTCGCCCAAGGAGTCGTGGAAGATTTTGATAAAGGTCGCATCTACATACCCAAAGACGAAATGAAAACATTTAATTTAAAAGTCGTGGATATACAACAAAGAAACTTTACGAAGTATTGGGTGCAGTATAAAAAATATTGGGTCGAGCGAAATTATCAAATCCTTGAGGAAGGATTAGGTCTTGGAGAAAAAATAAAGGGCAGGCTTGGCATTGAAATACAAATGGTCGAATGTGCGGCACTTTTACTCCTAAAAAGAATGAAAAGAAATAACTGTAATTTATTCGTAAGCCCGCCTAAAATTAAGACATTAGATTGGATATTCATTTTTTTTAAAGTTGCACTACGATCACTATGACCCCTATTCAATATTGCTACGAAAAAGTCAAAGCAAGTAAATCAAATTTTACTTGGGCTTTCTCCTTCATCAGCCAAGATAGACGAGATGCACTCATATCACTTTATGCATTTTGCAGAGAAATTGATGACATTGTGGATGAGACTTTGGAGCTCGAAGTAGCTACTGCAAAAATAAATTGGTGGAAAGCCGAAATCAATCGTTTATTTCATGAAACACCTCAGCACCCAGTGACAAAATCACTTTTAAATTTTGTTCACATCTATGAACTTAATGAAGCCTATTTCATTGAAATGCTAGACGGTATGGAAATGGATCTTAAATTTAATCGCTACGAAAACTTTAAACAACTTCAGCTTTACTGTTATCGAGTTGCGGGTGTGGTTGGCATTCTTAGCGTGAAAATATTAGGCTTTAAAAATCAAGCGACTTTAAAATATGCACATGATCTTGGCATAGCGCTTCAGCTCACAAATATTATTCGCGATGTTGGAGAGGACGCGAGAAAAAATAGAATCTATATCCCGCTCGACGAACTTAAAGAATTTAATGTGCCTGAAGATGAAATTCTAAAATTTAAGGAAAGTAATCGCGTATCCAGCTTAATAATGCATCAAATTACACGTGCAGAAGTTTTTTATAAAAATGCTTATCAAAAACTCCCTAAAGAAGATATTAATCCGCAGATTCCAGGATTAATCATGGGGAAAATTTATGAAACATTACTCGTTGAAATTAAAAGAGATAAACCAGAACAGACACTCAATCATAAAGTATTACTCCCGCCCTTTAGAAAAGTGCTCGTCATACTTTCGTGTTTCTTTAAAAATAAGTTTTA
>CANMPB010000057.1 GCA_947499625.1 Methylophilaceae bacterium | reverse complement strand
AGGGACGTGAAAGCGTGGTTATGGCGAGCTACTATTTTTTTAACTGCTGCACTTTTTTTCTTATTTGAATATATTCTTTTTCTGTAGGTGATTCCCACTTGCCTCCAGAATTATTGATCATATAAATTAAGGCTTCAGAAAAATCCTCTAATTTTAAGTCTGGTCTGCCGCCTCGGGCGGGCATTTTTCGAATGCCGTTATATGCTTCAGCGATTACGTGAACTTTACCTTCTCGAATAATGGGAGCCCAATCACGATTATTTTGAAATCTAGGCGATCCATTGACCCCATTTGCATGACAGGCCATACAAACAGACTTATAGGTTGACTCTCCGTTCGCGAGCGAATTTAATGGTAAAAATAGAAAGTAGATATAAAGCAATAGCTGTAAAACGATTTTTAGCATTTCAATAAATAGACTTGGGTTATTTGTAAATTATAACTGAGCAAATAGGACAAGTACATTTCCAAGAGTGCACAAGCCACTTAAATACCTCGTTTTTATTTTTTTGTTTCATAGTTTTCCTGGAATATTAAACACAATCAGTCATTGCAGATGACCATCTTTGCCAACAAGCTTTGTCACCTTGTTTGCATACAAATACATCACCATCTGTTGTTCTTAAAACTTTAACATTATTATTTTGAGGGGCTTGATGAGTTTTAAGCTTTTTAGATGCTTTAACTTGTTGCCTTGATTTTGATGGCATACCGCTCTCCTTTTTAAATCTTTAATAAAAAAAGCCTAGTGTGAGCTAGGCTTTTTTGTTTGTATCACTAATAAACAATTACTTGTTCATTACATACATAGTTACTTCAAAGCCAAAACGCATTTCTGTAGCTGCTGGAGTTGTCCACATAATATTTATCCTTAATGGTTAATTGCATCATTTACTTAACAAAAGCATTACCTTCTGTAAGTCAATATTACCCTTATACCTAAAACACAGTAGGAGCAGTCCACTCAATATAGCCTAAGTAAATTCATGAAGAGCAATAAAAAAGATTAGCCCTAAATGATTCAGGGGTGATATTTAGAGCTAATCAGCAAATATTCTAACTTTTGCTTAAAAGATAGATTAAATAAAAAAGTAAAAATTCATTTTTTTTAAAAGTGTTAAAAATTTATTGTATTATTTACTTTCTTAATAAAAATAATTACTAATGAAAATAAAAACACTTTTATTGCTAGGTGTATTCACTCTCTTTGTATCCTTCAATATTTTCTCTTACCCAAGAGATGATAGGGTATTGAGTGTTCTCTCAGTTAATTTTGCTAACTTAAAAGACGGGGATAAAGTCACAAGTCCTTTTAAGGTTATATTTGAATTAAATGGGATGCTTATCGCTCCTGCAGGAGAATATACCGAAGGCTCAGGCCATCATCATTTATTGATTAATCAATCTTTTATAGGAAAAGGCTTAGCGATTCCAGCAGATGTTAATCATTTACATTTTGGTAAAGGACAGAAAGAGGTTGAGCTTAATTTAACCTCCGGTATCTATACTCTTACCCTTCAGTTTGCAGATGGTTATCATCGCTCGTATGGCAAGGAATTAAGTAAAACTATTCAAATTGAAGTGCAATAATTATTTCAATTTATGACTTTTCATCATAAACAAGATGAAAGCTTTGCAAAATCAGTTTTATTTGTTGCATTTGCAAATTTAACTTATTTTTTTGTAGAGTTTATAGTAGCCAATGACATTCATTCAACCTCTCTTTTTGCAGATAGTATTGATTTCCTGGAAGATGCCTCGGTCAATATTCTTATTTTTTTAGCGCTTGGCTGGTCGTTAAAAAACAAAGCAAGATTAGGAAAATGTTTAGCAGTTATTTTGGTAATACCTGCACTTGCTTTTTTATATACAGCCTGGCAAAAGTTTAATATACCTTCAATTCCAGACCCATCTATTCTCTCACTGACCGGGGGAGGAGCTTTACTGGTTAACCTTAGTTGTGCTTTTATTTTAATTCGATTTAGACATCATCAGGGTAGTTTAACAAGAGCCGCTTTTCTTTCTGCACGAAATGACGCATTAGCTAATATAGGGATTATTATTGCTGGCTTAATAGGATACGTTTGGCTGTCAATGTGGCCGGATCTAATCGTGGGACTCTTGATCATGGCTATCAATCTTGATGCTGCAAAAGAAATCTGGGAAGCTTCAGAGCATGATGAAATATCCTCGAGGCCCTAATTTTTAAGATACTGTTCTCACTTTAAGGCAAGGAAGAAAAAATAAATTATGAAATTAATTTTCTTATTATCTAGTTTGATTGCACTTTTAGGTATCGGTGGTTGCCAACATCTTGCAGAGAAAACTCCTTTACTTAAAGGCGAGCTCACAGTTTTTCATGAGCTTCCTAGTGACTTTAAGCCTTCTACTATAGCTATAGTTCCATGGCATCAATCTCAGAAAAGTTCTTTGGAGTTTAAAAATTATGCAGCAATCCTTAAAGACCGTGTTGAGAAATTAGGCTTTACTGTTATTGATCATTCAAAAAAACCAGAACTACTACTTTTCTTTGATTATGGTGATGACAACGGAAAAGAGATGACGGAAACATACACTGTTCCTGATTTCGGCATGATTGGTTATACGGGGTATTCATTAAATTCATGGGCCCTGTATCCTGGTATGCCGATGTATGGATATCGTGGCTATCAAACCCATATTAATAAATACACTTTACATACTAGATATATCCATATTGATATAGCAACGCCTAAATCTAAAGACAAAGAGCTTGATAAAGTTTATGAGGGTAGCTTAAGAAGTCAAGGTACATGCTCAAAACTCACTGTGACACTTCCATATTTAATTGATATGTATTTTAATAATTTTCCGGGAAAAAATAATGAGACTCAATCGTTAGAAAAATCTTGGAATGGAATTTGTTAATTTTGATGAAAAATTATTCTTTTATAAAATTTAGCCTTGTTTTACTTTTTATCCCAAACTTTTGTTTCGCAAAAGAGTGGAACTTTGATGTGTTTATGGATGGTAAATTGATTGGTGAGCATACTTTTCAATTAAAGGAAGAAGAAAAATTCCATCAGCTGATGAGCCAAGCAAACTTCAAGGTGACTGTCTTATCTATACCTATTTATAAATATAAACATATATCGCAAGAGCTTTGGAATAAAAATTGCCTTCACTCCATAAGCGCTGTAACGCAAGATGGAGGTGATGAATATAAAGTTCTTGGAAAATTCGACACCAATACATTTAGGTTGATTGAGCCTGCAAAAGAAGCTTTTTCTGCTGAGTGCCCCATGACTTTTAGTTACTGGAATCCACTGATGTTAAAGCAAAGTAAATTATTAAATGTGCAGATGGGCGATTACGTTGAAGTGGAAATTAAAAGTTTAGGCAAGAAAATTATTAAAGTAAGAAATGAAAATCTAGAAGCCGACTCCTATCAACTAACAGCCCCTAAAATTAATATCCAGATTTGGTATAAAGATAATAAAGAGTGGGTTAAGTTGGAATCAATCACTCCGGACGATCACCATATTTCCTATATTCTTAGGTAGATTAAGTGGCTCGAGTATTTTCGGGTCGGGATTTTTGGTACCAACGGAATAAAGATGAATTACAAAGTGTCAAAATTTTGACACTTTTTAAAGTTAAGCTATTAAAATAATTCCTCAAATTTTGTTACATTCAAAACAGCTTTGATGATTCTTTATCTTAAGTTGTTGAATTAAAAAAGGCCCCTTATGAAGTTATTACTTAAAGCGTTATTTCTTACAATAGTATTTTCTACTAATGTTTTTTCGGCTCCAGTCTTCATTGTTCCCCATTCACCTGGCTGGAAAGTTCAGCCTATTATTACTGTGGGTGAGGTTGCCGCTAATGGTTATGCCATGACTGGTGTGCCAGA
>CANMPB010000056.1 GCA_947499625.1 Methylophilaceae bacterium | reverse complement strand
CATCGGCGTAAAGTCATCATTAAGTATAATAACTTTATACATGCTAGGAAGTTTAGTCTTAGCTTTCTTTGGACTAAGCTTTAGGTCTTCAGTTGCATTTACTTTTGGCATGAGCTAATCCCTATTTCTTATTGTGATTAAAAAAAATAAAAACTCAAGCAATTCTTCAGGAGAATTTTAAAAAAATTACGACAGAGGATAGATTTTTATGCTCTTTACAATTCGGTCATGAGACTGAAGAACTTCCATAGTATGGTTGGCAATTTTGAAACTTGTATTCGGTTCTGGGATATCTTCAAAGTATTCTAACACTAAGCCATTCAATGTCTTAGGCCCGTCAATTGGGAATTGAAGATTCAATTTTTTATTAAGTGTTCGAATCGTTACACTACCATCTACAATCCAACCCCCATCTTCGTCTTGACTAAATTTAGATGATTTTGAAAGAAAATCTAAGTTAAATTCACCAACAATTTCTTCTAGAATATCTTCAAGGCTTATAAGGCCAATAAATTCACCATGTTCATTTACAATTAAACCAATTCTTTCTTGTCTATCTTGAAAGTGCTGCATTTGAGTATATAAAGGTGTGCCAGAGGGTATAAAGTAAGGTTCTGAAATGAGCGCCTTTAAATCATCCTTTGTAATTTTATTTAATGCATCATGGATATTAAGTTGCTTAATAATTTTTTGAGTATTAAGTAATCCTAAAATACTATCAGGTGAATTTGTTTTTACCAGTATTCTGCTGTGTTGGAAAGTAAGTAATTTCTGAATAATTTCTTCATCCATTAAGTCAAAATCAATAGTTTCAACAAAAGTATGCGGAATCATAATGTCGTCTACTGTAATGCGCTCGAGTTCAAATACATTAAGTAGGATTTTGCGATGCTGATTCGGAATGAATTGACCTGCTTCTGAAATAATACTTCTTAATTCATCCATTGATATTGCATGAAGATTATTGTTCAAATCAATTTTGACATTAAATATTTTTACAAAACTTAATACAAAAAAGTTTACTAATGCAACAATCGGGTAAAGAATTTTTAAAAGAGGGTAGAGGATATAGCCACAGAAAAATGCAAATCTTTCTGGCTTGGAAGCTGCAATAACCTTCGGAGATACTTCACCAAAAATGAGAATTAAGAATGTGGTCACTAAAGTTCCAGCCATAAGGGCTATTTGACCTTCTCCATAGAGGCGAACTGTAATAATAGTCACAATCATTGCAGATGCTGCACTTGCAAATTCTTTACAAAGCAGAATGACGCCTAAAAGCTTTGCAGGCGAAGAGAGTAATTTATGTGTGAGTATTGCGGCATGATTACCTTGAGAGACTAAATGTTTTAATCGATAACGGTTGAGTGTCATTAAGCTTGTTTCAGCAAGCGAAAAAAAAGCAGCAATAGCCAGCAAAGCTATAAGAATGACAAATTGATAACTAATAGAAAGGGTATTCAAAGTTTAAAAAAACTTATGGATTAATTTCTTGTGACGTATCTTCTTTGGATTGATCTGGAACGAGATTGCGCTGAGATACACCAAGCCACATTGCAACTGGACATGCGACAAGCACTGATGAATAGATGCCGAATAAAATACCAATAGTTAATGCAAGAGCGAAGTTATGAAGTGTTTCTCCGCCAAAAAATAACATCGAGCACACCATCGTTTGAGTCATAAGATGTGTGATGACAGTGCGAGACATTGTTCTTGTGATTGCATTGTCAATGACTTCAACCACATTCGCTTTTCTCATTTTTTTAAAGTTTTCTCTGACGCGATCAAAAACCACAACCGATTCATTTACAGAATAACCTAATACAGCAAGGATAGCTGCGAGGACAGTGAGGTTAAATTCCCATTGGAAAAATGCAAAGAAGCCTAAAATAATAATGACATCATGCATATTGGCAATGATGGCAGCAACTGCAAAACGCCATTCAAATCTTAATGCAAGATAAGCAATAATTCCAAAACATACAAGAAGTAGAGCGAGCGCGCCATTTGCATAGAGCTCTTCCCCAACTTGCGATCCGACAGACTCTACCCTTTGTATTTTTGTATCTTTATCACTTTGAATAAGTGCTGCCGATACTTTTTCTGATAATTGAGCGATAGATAAATCTTGTCGAATAGGTAAGCGGATTAATACATCTTTACTTGTACCAAAGTTTTGCACTGTAGTGTCTTTAAGATCAATTTTATCCATGACTTGACGAATCTTATCGATGTCTGCTGGGTGGCTGTAACTTACTTCCATAAGCGTGCCACCAGTAAAATCTACACCAAGATTAAGGCCTTTAATGCTTAAAAAGAGGACAGAAATAATAAATGTAATGAGAGAAATAGTCGTGGTTAATCGACCGTAACTCATAAAAGGGATATCTTTTTTTATTCTAAATAATTCCATAATTAATCTTCTTTCGGCCTATAAATTTGACCAATAGACAATTTATCTATTTTGCGACGATAACCATAAATAATATTGACAAGCGCTCTTGATACTAAAATAGCACTGAACATAGAAGTTAAAATACCTAATACATGAACGACAGCAAATCCTTTTATAGGACCTGTACCAAACATGAATAAGGCGAGACCCGCAATTAATGTAGTGACATTAGAGTCAAGAATAGTATCAAAAGCCCGATCATAACCAGCATGAATACTTGCTTGCGGCGTGTTGCCATTTCTAAGTTCTTCCCTGATTCTTTCATTAATGAGTACATTTGCATCAATAGCCATACCTAATGCCAAGGCAATCGCTGCTAATCCAGGAAGTGTTAGGGTAGCTTGAATAATAGATAATAAAGCGACGAGTAATAATAAATTTACAGCAAGCGCAAAAATAGAAACGCCACCAAAGGCCATGTAGTAAATAATCATCATGATGGAAATAGCTGCAAAACCCCATAAAGTCGAGTGAACACCGCGTTTAATATTTTCTTCACCCATGCTAGGGCCTACTGTTCTCTCTTCAATAATTTGCATAGGTGCTGCCAAAGCCCCGGCTCTTAATAAAAGAGATATATCAGTAGCCTCTTGAGGGCTATTCATGCCAGAAATTTGTACTCGACCACCACCAATTTCCTGTTGGATGACTGGTGCTGTAACAACTTCCGTTTGCCCTTTTTCTACAAGGAGAATAGCTAAACGCTTACCTACATTTTCTCGCGTGACTTGTTTAAATATGTTTGAGCCTCTTCCATCTAGAGTGACATGCACAACAGACCTTCCTGATTGTTGATCGACACCAGGCCCAGCATCTGTAATTCTTTCACCTGTCAGTAATACGTTTTTCTTAACGAGAATGGGTCTACCGTCTCTGTCTTTAAAAAGATCGTCACCAAAAGGTGCATTCCCTTTTTGAGCGCTTTCTAACGAAGCGATATCTGTTTTATCTTCATCGACTAATCTGATTTCGAGTGTCGCTGTTCGGCCAAGAATTTCTTTGGCTTTAGCTGTGTCTTGAACGCCCGGGAGTTGCACAACGATTCGATCTAAACCTTGTTGTTGAATGATAGGCTCTGCAACGCCAAGTTCGTTAATACGGTTATGAAGTGTTTGTAAGTTTTGTTTAAGCGCAAATTCTTGAATTTTTTTCTTGCCCATTTCGCTCATACTAATATCCAGCGCTTTATCTTTACCAAACGATGATTCATTGACCATTAAATCCGGATAATTTACTTTGATAAGTTTTTTAGCTTTTTCGAGATCTTCTTGATTGTCGAACTGAAGTTTTACAATTTCATTTGATCTAGAAGCGCCAATATAAGAAATACGTTCTTTCCTAAGTGTCATGCGGAAATCATTGAGGTTGCTTTCAGCTGCTTGTTCCGATGCAGCTTTCATATCTACCTGAAGAAGAAAGTGCACGCCGCCTCTTAAATCTAAACCCAAATACATTGGGATAGCACCAATTTTAGATAGCCATGAAGGCGATTTAG
>CANMPB010000055.1 GCA_947499625.1 Methylophilaceae bacterium | reverse complement strand
TAACACTTTTTAACATTCTAAAAAGTGTAGGTTTTATTGGGAGTAACACAATGTGTCAAAGGTATATCTTGTTCAGTGATATTTTCTATACCACTACAAGGCTTAAAAATGCTGATTCCAATTCTTTTTGTATCTTTGTGTAAAGAAGCAAAAAAACGATCGTAAAATCCTTTACCATAACCTACTCGATAACCTTCAAGATCGAAAGCTAGAAGAGGAGTGATGACAACATCAATAGCATCGCTTTTTTTCCAAATAGGATCAATTGGTTCGGTAATATTATTTTTTGTTTGTTTTGTTTTGGTATGAGGTCCAAATTCTGCATTTTTTAATGTGCCTTCTTTAAAGTTACTAACAGGCACCACAACATTAATGTTATTTTTCCAGCAATACTGAATGATTGGCATAGTGTTTATCTCACCCTTTGAATAGATGGGTAAAAAACAATGAATACACTCAGGCTTAAATTTTTTAATAAGCTCAATAGTATTTTGGATAATATGAGATTCTTCTTCTTCAAATACGGCAGCAGAAAGTTCTTGACGCTTTTTTAAATACGTTTTTCTAACTATATCTTTTTTCATAATAAATGTTGACGGGGTAATAAGGAAGTGGTGGCCAAATAAAATCTCACGATATAATTTATAATTATTAAGAGTCCATTGCTCTGCCAGCTGAGCTAATCCCCCAGAAAGTGATATTTTACAGTATTTGTCTGTGTTGTAGAGTGTTCAGGACTGGGGTTTTTGGCAGGAGCTGGAATAGAGGTGTGTAAGCAAAAGTCTAAAAACAAGTAGAATACTAGCCATGAAAACTCCACCTCAAATCACTCTTAAAGAAGCCTTTATGTATTGGTTAAAACTGGGCTTTATTAGTTTTGGTGGGCCAGCCGGTCAAATCTCAATCATGTATCAAGACCTCGTTGAAAATAAACGATGGATATCTAAGAAACGTTTCTTACATGCGCTTAATTTCTGCATGTTATTACCTGGACCAGAAGCACAGCAACTTGCCACTTATATTGGTTGGCTCATGCATAGAACATTGGGTGGGCTTATAGCAGGATTACTTTTTGTATTGCCATCTTTCTTTATATTAGTTTTATTAGGATTCATCTATATGTCCTATGGTGAATTACCAATTATCAAAGCAGTATTCAGTGGTATTAAACCTGCTGTGGTCGCGATCGTATTATTTGCGGCTTATCGTATCGGACAAAGAACGCTACATAACTTCATTTTAAGTTTGATTGCATTAGCTTCTTTCATTGCCATATTCTTTTTTAAACTTCCATTTCCTCTTATTGTATTGTCGGCTGCTGTTATAGGTTGGATAGGTAGTCATCGTTATGCCAAGTATTTTGAATCACACGCACACGCATCTATTAAAGAAAATACAAAACATCAGTCATCTATTATTAATGACAACACTGCTATTCCTTTGCATGCAAAATACAACACCCAAAAGCTAATCAAAACCTTAGCAATTGGAATACTCATTGGAGTAGCCGCTTTTTGTTATTTAATCTATGCATATGGGTTTGATCATTTACTCACCCAAACAGCTTTATTTTTTACTAAAGCAGCTTTATTAACTTTTGGTGGGGCCTATGCAGTGCTGCCTTATGTATATCAAGGTGTGGTGGAACATTACCATTGGATTTCACCACAGCAGATGATTGATGGTTTAGCTTTAGGAGAAACAACGCCTGGCCCATTGATCATGGTGATTACTTTTATTGGATTTGTGAGTGGATGGGTAAATAACTTCATGCCAACTCTAAATCCTATTTTCTCAGCATTACTTACAACTACTGCCGCTACATTTTTTACATTCTTACCCAGTTTTATTATGATTTTTGTAGGTGCTCCCTTAATAGAATCGACAAGAAAGAATATTAAATTTGCAGCACCTCTTACTGCAATTACTTCTGCAGTGGTGGGAGTAATTTTAAATCTAGCTTTATTCTTTGCTTATCATGTATTTTGGAATGAAAAGGCATCGGCTATTAGTTATGCATCAATACTAATTACTCTTATTTCTTTAATTGCTTTAATAAGATTTAAAGTGAATACCTTATATGTAATTTTTGCGAGCTGTATCGTAGGAATAGTTTTATCTACTTTAAATATAAGCTAGGCAGAAGGTTTGGCTAGGGGATTTTACCGAGACTGGAATAGGGGCGTGCTGCAAAATATCCGGAATCCGGAGATTTTGGATGATGTTGAACTTTCAACAACAAAAGTGTATCTTAAAAGTATGAAAGCTATTAAAAACTATTTAATTTTATGTTTGTTGCTTGTTTTGCCTCTTCAGAGCATTGCAGCTACCTTCCAGCTTGTCTGCCAGAACACTCATAAAACTTCAGTGGCTAATGAAAAAAACATGAGTCATTGCCATCAAACTCAAGCTAAAGCTATAGAGCATAAACAATCAAAAGAAGCTCAAGGTCATAACACTTCAAATCATTGCCTATCATTTTGTGCGCAAGCAAGTATGGCTGCATTAATTCAAGATACTGTTATGTTGTCTTCTCAAAATAACGATATCGTTTTTAAGCAGTATATACATCATTACGATTCTGTAATTCCCCCTAGTATCCAAAGACCACCCATTAGCTTTTCTTAAAAATTGAGTTGGGCTTAATTTAAGCCTTATTTTTATTACTTAAGGAAATCTATGTTTACTTGTAACTTTAGATTATGGGTAATCCCCTTAATCTTACTATCAAGTCATCTAGTATTCGCAGCGCCTATGGGTTTTGAGGGTTCTGTGATGACTATGGTGGACTTCAATCAAAATTGGCGTGAAGTGGGATTCAATTATGCAATTACATCACGTGATGCTTTGGGATTAACACATCTTGAGTTTCGTTCAGATGATTACAAAGATAAACGTGAAGTAGATACGCTTAATTACACACGTCTATTATCTCGTTGGAATTCAACCGATGCTCAAAGTAATCTTTGGCTATTTATGGGGATAGGTGAGATAAGAGGAAGTGCTAATAATCAAAGTATAGATAGTAAAGGCATTGCTTCACCAGGCTTTCAGTTTGATTATGAAACGACGCGCATTTACTTTGCGGCTACTCATAAACTTTACCGAGCTTCAAATTTAAATCACGACAACACATCAATTCGTGCTGGTTTTTCTTTTTATGAGGCCGAATACAATGAGACGCAACCGTGGTTTATTTTAGAGACTAAATATACCAATCAAATATCTGACAAGATTGAAGTGATACCTATGTTAAGACTTATTAATAAAAATATCTTTGTTGAGGGGGGCATGAACAATAGTGGCCAACCTCGTTTAAATCTTATGTATACATTTTAAGGAGTTTTTATGAAACATTTATTATTAGTAGTCAGTTTGGGATTATTTTTAACAAGTTTGAGTGGCTTTGCGACACCATCTTACAAAGTGACTGTGAATGGCATGGTATGTTCTTTTTGTGCGCAAGGCATTGAAAAGAAAATGAAAGCCTTAAGCGAAACAAAAGATATATATGTTGGACTAAAGAATCGTCTAGTGGTAGTTGAAGTAAAAGAAGGCTTAACTTTATCTCAAGATGTCATTAGAAAAATCATTAAGGATGCAGGCTATGAAGTTAAAAGTATTGAAGTAAGCGAGCATCCTATTGAGCACATCAAATCAGGTATGGATAAGTGATGCCAAAAAAATATTTAGATCCAAAGTTAATTAAAACCAAGCATATATCTTTGCTAACTTTGTTTACGTCGGGAGGCACGCTCATTTGTTGTGCTTTACCAGCGTTATTAGTAAGTTTGGGTGCAGGTGCTGTTATGGCATCTGTGGTGAGCTCTGTGCCACAAATTGTTTGGTTTTCAGAACATAAATTAGGTGTGTTTATATTTGCAGGGGTGATGTTATCGATATCTGGTTTTTTACAGTGGCAAGCTAGATCTTTGCCTTGTCCAAGCGATAAGGACTTAGCCGATCTTTGTAATAAAACGAGAGTAAATTCATTCAGAATATATATTTTTTCTGTGAGTGTATTTTTGATAGGCGGGTTTATGGCTTTTCTAGCGCCACTGTTA
>CANMPB010000054.1 GCA_947499625.1 Methylophilaceae bacterium | reverse complement strand
ATAAAATTTCTACGGTCGTTATAAATATGCTCGGGCGTAATTTCTGATGATGGTATTTTTTTAATTTTAGCCACAGTTCATTTTAATTATTTTATATTTAGAAAGCTTAAGTTAAACTCTCAGAAGCATTTTATTTTACATCATTTGTAAAGTGTCAAGATAGATTCAGGGGCGGGGATTATGCCTTGGCTGCAATAGGAGTAAATACAAAGTGTCAAAAGTTTTAACTCTTAAAATAGCCAATTTAGTGAACTGGTTTATTGGCTTTATATAATGTTTTGGATTTTACGTTACCATTTCTTTCCCAGTAAGTTTCGTATCCGACTTTTTCGCCATTGACAAAATTAGATTCAGATCGCTTAATGCCGTTGTCATACCAAAGAGTAAAAAACCCATCTTCTTTGCCATCTTTATAATGAGCTTCTAATTTAAGTTGGCCATTTTCAAACCACTGATTCCAAATACCATCCTCAATATCATTCTTATAAGTTGTTTGGATATATTTTCCACCACTGATATACCAGAAAATTTCTAACCCTTCTTTTTTCCCAGCAATGTAATTAACTTCATACTTTGGATTTCCATTGTGATATTTTTCAGTGTATTTGCCAGTTAATGGTTTTTCTGCTGACTCATTTGCATATGTTGTAAAGCAAAAAAGCAGAATGCCCACCACATAAAATAGCTTAAAGTTCTTAGAAGATAACATATATAAATATTACCTTAACTTCCTAAGCTCTGAGCTGGGAGCTTAAGGCTAAAAGTAATAAAACAAGAACTTTCATAAAATACCTATAAATTTAATAGTTATTTGTCATGTATTTTTATAAAAAGTTCACAAAAAAACAAACAGATTTAAACCGGGAGTCATATAAAATACAAGGAGTCCCAAGTTTTTTTGGATTGAACTCAATGGGCTAAATTAACTCTTATAAATACTACGATTAAAAAAATAATTCATTACGAAGCTAAAAGTTTTTCTGATTACTTTGCTTTAGCTTGTACTAAGTTTCTCCGTGTTTTCGCAGATACTTTACTTTGATTTTATAGGAGATTTTTTATGGAATATTCAACAAATGGTATGTATTGCGGGCACATGATCTTTATGTGTTTACTCATGACAGCTTTTTTTAGTTTAGGTATTGCATCATTTGTAAAGTATCTTTTTTTCACTAAAAAGAAATAAAGGGGGCTTTCATGGCTAAGAAGAAATGTAAATATAATTGGCATATGGCTTTTAGATGTGGTCTTGGCACAGCATTTTATGTGCTAGGAATTGCTGCTTTTATTAAATATCTGTTCAATTAAGCTTGATGGCAAATAAAGAGATTTTATTGACCGACGGAGATATTTCTAGGCTCATTGAAATGGCTTGGGAAGATAAAACACCTTTTGAGGCTATTCTAAATACTTACCAACTAGATGAGTCTTCCTTAATGAAGTTCATGCAATCACAACTAAAGCCTTCGTCTTATCGACTATGGAGAAAACGTGTTAAAGAACGATCAAGTAAGCATTTGAAACTTAGATCGCCTGACATTAAGCGAGATCACTGTGTAACTCAATATAAAATTAGCCGCTAATTTATTATGAGAATGGTAAAAAAAGAAAACTTACCGACAAAAAATTGCTTGGTTTGTCAAAAGCCTTTTACTTGGAGAAAGAAATGGCAGCTTGTATGGAGTGATGTGAAGTACTGTTCAGAGCGATGTAAGCGTCATAAAAATCAAGCATGATTGGAAAAATCAAAAAAAACTTTTACCACCCGTATTATCAGAGATTATTCCAGATCCTATAATATGTCCAATATGCAGCAGGAGCATTCCAGAATCTCAAAAAGATGCCCACCATTTGATACCAAAATCTAAGGGTGGAAAATCTACTGAATATCTTCACCAAATTTGTCATAAACAAATTCATGCATTATTTAATGAAAATGAACTAGCTAAAATTTTGAATACTGCAGAATTATTAAGAAATCATTGGGATATGCAAACGTTTATCAATTGGGTGAAAAATAAGCCAGATGATTTTTACGAGAGAGCTGCTAAAAGTTTACGTAACAAAAAATAGTAAATTAGATATTTTCTTTATGTTACATGCTGATAAATCACACATCAGTCATAGTATTTTTTGTAACAAATAAAAAAGTATTATCATGAGAATAGTAACCACAATCATAGAAGTGAAATACTCAAACCCATTTTTAAGCATCCAACTAAATAAAGGTAATATCGGCAAGACTGGCAATACGTAAATAAAATTTTCGTTGGCTAATTTAGCAATTTTCTCAGTATCCTTACTCTCAAACCAAATTATAGTGTAAGCAGTAAAAGAAATAATTGGGAGCGCCAATAAAAGTGCAGCAATTTTTGTATCTTTTTTACTTACTTCAGTTACAAGCACAATTACAAAGACTGCGATAATAATTTTAATTAAATAGACCATTAGTAAACGATCTGCATATTTGGTTTCTCTGGTAATTTTGGCAAGTATGAGGCTTGATTATTTACTATTCTTTTGGTGCTCCATAGAACAACGAGGGCATCTAAAATATCATTATCCATCACATATTTTTTTTGATATTTATTTCTGATGGCATCAAAATTAAAACTAAAAAAATGCTTATCAAGAAGAGATTTTCTTATTTCAAAGCCTTCAGCAGTCTTTTTGCTTTCAAGGATTACTTTTCCATTATTCATAGCTCTAAAGCTTAGCTCAGGATGAATTTCGAATATTTTTATATTCTCATAATGAAGAATGGTTTGGACATCTTTTATTTTAGGAAATAAATACCAAGATTGAAGAGACATTGATTTCCCAATAAGCTTTTTAGATATAAGGGAGGCTTTCTCATAACTTGGCTGGTATAACATTTCTGGTGTTGGTGCTGTGAATATAGAAGATGCTTTCTTGCTAAGAAGTTTTCTAGCTAATTGATCTGCTTCTCGTGGCATAACTTCAGATAAGATTACAGGCATGTCAATTCCAATAATTAATTGATTGGGCTCCGTAAAAAAATCCTTGAGATTATTCAAACTTTGAAAAATAGCGGTTTCAATAGTTTCATCTTGGTTTTGCCAAACTGTAAACCAACCAGACTTACATCCGTCAATGCCGATAACTAAAGACAACTAATTCACCTCACAATATTTCATTTTTTTAAAGCGCCATAAAGCGAAGTATGAATAGAAAGCTCTACTCACAGGGTAAATGATTGGCATTCTGATTATAAAGTTTAATAATCTCCATCCTTTTAAGTTCTTCCATATGAGACAAAATGCATCTATACCCTTATAAAGTATTTCTTTTTCATCAATGACATGAAGACTTAAGAGAGCGTCCTTATGTGTAATTTTATATTTACGTAGCAATTTATTATGTGTATGAAGATTGCACCATAAGAAAATGCCTTTAGGTGCGATTGATTTATAGTAATTAATCTCTTTTGAACAAAGACTGCAATGTTGGTCGTAAAGAACTTTTATCATAATTTTGTTAGTCTTAAAAAGAGAAAGGCTCCAAACTATTCGGGGGAAAATTTAGAGCCAAAGGAGCAATATTTCAGTTTATTGAATATTTGAATGACATAGAACTAAAATAAAAATTCATTTTTATTTTAGTTCTAAACCCCTAGGAAAATAAGCGGATATTAATTTACTGTCATAGTCTTTTGCTACTTGATAACCGAAATACTCCATAGATTCCCAAAGTAGCAAAAAGAGTATTATTTAATTAGGGGAACTATTAAATTATTAACTCATCGAAGAGTTTAAGGCATCTACTACGTATAAGGTACTCAATGAATCAAAAAGAAGTTGAAACTCACAGTCAAAGCTGGCTTGGATCACAATCTGATTGCGCTTGCGCTATATGACCATTGAAACAGTATATTTGGCCGGTGGTTGCTATTGGGGACTTCAAGATCTCCTAGGTAAAATACCAGGTGTGAACGACACAACCGTTGGTTTTTCTGGCGGGCATGTTAAGAATGTTTGTTATCGAGAGGTATCAACCGGAACTACTGGACATGCTGAGACGGTAAAAGTTATTTTTGATATTGATATACTAAGCTTTACAGAATTGCTTATGTTTTTTTTCAAAATACATGATCCCACAACATTCAATCAGCAAGGCAACGATATTGGAACTCAATATCGATC
>CANMPB010000053.1 GCA_947499625.1 Methylophilaceae bacterium | reverse complement strand
GAGTTTGAGGGTAAGATCGAAGAGAAGAACAACCTTGAAAATAATACTATCGAGGTCAAAGCGTCTATTGTATTAATCTCAGGCGAGATTATTATAAAAAGTGGGGATAGTACCATTAAGATGAATATTCCTGGATTTGGGACAGACATCAATGGCCTTGGCAAGATCTCGGTGCCTGTCCTTATAAGAGGGTGTAGTTAGATGTTAATATGAGAAAAAACTAATAGGATTTTTAAAAAATGGTGCAAATAAAAACTAAAATATCGCAACTCATTTTTTTAATGTTTCTGACGGCTCATCAGTCTTAT
Organism: Methylophilaceae bacterium; assembly: GCA_947499625.1. Classification (GTDB taxonomy): domain Bacteria; phylum Pseudomonadota; class Gammaproteobacteria; order Burkholderiales; family Methylophilaceae; genus Methylopumilus. Next base: position 3,887 of record CANMPB010000053.1, on the reverse strand, counting down.
GCAGCCGTCGATTTATCGGATGCGGAAAAAATTAAAGAGTTTCAAAGGAGTCAAGGTATTCCTGATACGGGGGTGCTAGGCCCCAAAACTCGCGATGCATTGAAGCTTCTTGAACTTAAAGAAAATAACGCGAGCGTCACTCCAGCGAACGCAATTAAAAAGAACGAGGGCCTCGTCATTGACCAGTCGCTTTTAGATTTGAGCATTAGAGCCAATGTAGAAAATGGTGCCGTTAACAATGACACCTTAAAAAACACAATTAAAGAAGAGCTCGTGACGCGTGAATTGATGTATCAAAGAGCCGTAGATATGAAATTAGACCAAGATCCGGTGGCGAAAGCTCTTATGGAACAGGCAAGAAAAATGGCTTTAGTGGATATGCTTATCGACCAGCATCTTAAGAAAAATCCCATTGCACCTGACGCCATTAATGCTGAGTACAAGAGGCAAATTGATTTGGTTAAAGATGCTGAAGAATTTAACATTCAAATGATCTTAGTTCGCAGTAAGGACACGGCAGATGAAGCACAAAAAAAAGTCAATGCTGGGGAAGATTTTGAGAAGCTAGCATCTGTTTATTCAACAGATAATTCTAAATCGAATGGTGGTAACGTAGGCTGGGTGCTATCGACTGCGTTAATTCCGCAGGTCTCCAATGTAGTCGTGAATTTAGCTAAAGGGGCATTCACCAAGCAGCCGATTCAGACACCTAATGGTTGGCATATTATTAAAATCGTTGATAAAAGACCTTTCCAATTACCTGCAAACTTAAATCAAAAAGAAGAAAAAGAAAAAATTGCAGTGCTGCTTAAGCAACAAAAGCGAGCTGAATTTATTCAGTCGATTAGAGCGGCTAAAAAATAAAATATTTTTTTTATTTTCCTTAAGGGCGTTCTTCTCCCTTCAGTAGTTTATAATTTTTTCATGAAAATAATCGATACGCATTTTTTAGCCCTCTCTTGTCTGTTGGCAAAAGGTCACTTACTCATTGAGGATGTGCCAGGGACAGGTAAGACATTACTTGCAAAAAATTTAGCAGACAAACTCAATATAAAAACCACGCGTCTTCAATGTACAAATGATTTATTACCCTCCGATATTTTGGGCTACAATTTTTATGACCAAGCAAAAAAGAAGATGGTCTTTAAAAAAGGCCCCATATTTAGTCAAGTGTTATTAGCCGATGAATTAAATCGAGCACCCTCTAAAACTCAATCAGCACTTCTAGAAGCGATGGAGGAAAGTCAAGTCAGCATTGAAGGTGAAACGTACCCGCTTGAAAAACCATTTTTTGTCATCGCCACACAAAATCCAAGAGAGCATGTAGGTGTATTTGATTTGCCAGAGTCACAAATAGATCGCTTTTATTTGTCTCTTAAAATGAATGAGCTCAGTCGTAAAGATTACAAAACTATCTTGACCCAACAAAAAAATATTTCTCCCCTTGATACCATTAAAAATATTCCACAAGGTCGAGCTAACATTATAAAAATTCAGTCATTGATTGAAAAAATTCATATGCATACCGATGTACTCGAATATCAACTGACACTTGTTGAAAAAGCTGAAGAAGCCTTAGAGATTAATTTAGCCATTCGCTATCGAAAGCAGCTTTACAGATTATCTCAATCGATTGCTTATCTATCGGGCAGAGATTTCGTGACATCAGACGACATTCAGGCTGTATTTATCCCTTCTTTAAGACATCGATGCAAACATCTAAGTGACTCGGAAACTATTCATTTACTTGAAAAGATTATAAAAACGACTAAAGCACCTTAAAGCATGCAAATCGCGTGGACGCATAAGCTTTCTTTTCAACTGCAACATAAAAAAAAATTACGACAACGTATTGAAAGTATCCGTCAAGTCTACGCATTGCCCAACCGTTTTGGACTCTATCTCGCATTTACTTTATTCGGGTCCGTGGCCCTAGCCATCAGACTACAAAATAATATTTTATTACTGATCGTGGTCATACTGATGGTCATTTTTTTTCTATCCATGATTTGGTCAGCAGAAAATTTAATTGGAGTTTCTTGCCAAGCACAAAAAAAAATTTGCTTTGCCAACACACTTAATTCTATCTTTATTCATATTCATAAACCTCAAGGTGCCATGGACATTGATTTTATCTACAATAAAGTCACGACAAAGATAGACACTAGCAAAAAAATTAATATTAAAGTTTTCTTACATCAACGCGGACGCGAAGTTGTAAGCCCCATGATTTTGCAGTCAGGCTTTCCTTTTGGAATAATCCGCGCGTGGGTGGCACTCACAGCGGGCGACGTGATTGTGGCCCCAAGCCCTGCGCCTTTAAAAGAGGTGAGGCAATATTTAGATGTGATGAATGCCCTCATCAATCATCATTTAGATCGCGATCAGGGCGACTCAGTCGATCACTATAGAGATGCCCTAACGTCTGACCCGATCTCAAGAATTGATTGGAAGATCTTTGCATTAAAAGGTAAGAAGCTCACCAAGGTTTCACATAAGGATAAACGACATGATCACACCATCCTTGACTACGCATCACTGCAAAAGCTTGGTAAAGAAAAAGCGCTGAGTATCTTATGTGCGGCGTTGATCTATTGTGAAGCGAATCATATTCCGTGGGAATTAAAGCTGCCTAAAAAAAATATCCATCATCAGTCATCTAATGCAATTTATCAGGCCTATGAATCTCTTGCCTTGGCTTAATTTTTATAAGCAACCTAAAAATCGTTTTTTTATATGGCTGCTACCATTAAATTTTATTTTGATGAAATATTTAATTTGGTATGCCATGCCGCTTTATTTAGTAGGCTGGATTTTTTTACAGACTAAGTTATTGACACATGTCCATTTAATACTGCGCGCGTTCATTTACGGTATTTTGATTGCAGGTGCATTGTATGTAGAAAAAGATTTTACTAAGGCTGAGTTTTGGGTGTCACTTCTTTTTTATTTGATCCCGTTGATTGAATGGCATGACGATGAGAAAGTATCAAACTTATTGCTCACGCCTATTATTTTTTTAGTGGCCTCTGTCTTTATTTTTAAGCCCGATTTTTTCATTATGCTTTTTATGATTATCTGGCTGATCTTTTTTCTATTTATTTATATTGAGCTTTATTGTCAGCAAGCTTTAAATTTATTTACGATTCGCTGGGGTTATCTTATTCGTATATCAAGCATTATCTCCGTGCTATCCTTGATCGTTTTTATAGCCCTGCCGCGATTTTCTTTTGGCATCATCCCCTCATTTAATCAAGCTAAAGATAGTTTATTAAGCTTAAACGATCAAATTGATCTAGATTCGTTAGGCCCCATTCAAAAAAATGATGCAGTGAGTATGCGTATTTTAGTCGAAGGGGGAACGCCTCAACAGGATCCCTACTGGAAAATTTATGTTTTAAGCGATAACGATGCGATTTCTTGGAAAAGAGATGTCAATGCCAAAGAGATCATGCAACAAAAAAATTCAATATCAGGCGATACGATACGTTATAAGGTTTTATCTGACGGGGTAGACATCAAAGCGGTTCCATCCACAGGCATGCCTATTGAGACGTCTGAGATTAAGGGCATCCTGATGGTGAATGAAAATGGAGAAATGATTTTACGAGACAAAACAAAACCTTTACGCGATGTTTTTATCACTACTTCTCTTGAAACTTCTGACATAAGTCCTTACAAAGAAAAAATAGCCATTCAGATGGCACCAAAGTTACAGGCGTGGGCAAAAAAATTACGTGCCTCATCCGATAGCGATGCAATCTTTGTCAAAGCCTTTATAAACTATTTGCAAAAGGAGTTCAGGTATACGCTTGATACAAAAGTATTTCAGTATAACGGTCTCGATCAATTTTTTTTCAATGAAAAAAAAGGTTACTGCAGTCACT
>CANMPB010000052.1 GCA_947499625.1 Methylophilaceae bacterium | reverse complement strand
TTTATGACAGAGCCTGACCGACATAACGATACGTACGCGGAATCTTACCATCGAGACTTTTTTGCTAACTACGCGCAAGGTATCCATCCTGAAAAGTGTGCCGGAGCTGAAGGCCATGACACAGCTTCCATAGGCGGCTTGGTTAGTCTCCCTATGCTTATCATAGCAAGCTTAAGCGAGGGTAACTTAACAACTACTACCGCTAAAGCCTTAAACCATCAACGCCTAACTCACCGCTCATCCTCACTGGAAATCTACTCTAGTGAACTTAGCGCATTATTATTTCATATTTTTCATGACACAAATCCAAATACCGAAGAACTCGCCTGCGCTGCAGCAAGTCGTCTTGGATTTCCTGCGGCGAAAGTAGTTGCTTCTGTGCGCAGTAAGCAAAGTTCAGATTGTGACGTCATTGGCGGCTTACTCAGTTCTGCTTGTTACATAGACCAGTCTTTTCCGTCCGTCCTTTATCTCGCCTCACGCTACTCCAATAATTTTGAAGCAGCACTGATCGCTAATACTAATGTTGGCGGCGACAACTGTCACCGTGGTGCTATCTTAGGCGCCATACTTGGCGCAAGTTTGGGATTTGAAGCCATACCTAAGCGCTGGATTGATGGCTTAATCGCCCATGATGAACTGAATAATGAAATAGAGACGTTTATCAAACGCTTTGAATAATGTTCTAACTTGTATCCATTTAAGACAAAATTTTTAATCGGCAAATTTCAGAGTGCAAAACTAAACACCCTAAGAGTCAAAATTTTTGATGTTAGGTTAGTTGATTTTTAGTTGCAGTAAAAGCATTGATTGCTTTATCTAGATCTTCAAATGTATGAGCAGCAGAAATTTGGGTTCTAATTCTAGCTTTTCCTTGCGGTACCACTGGGTAAAAAAATCCAATCGCAAAAATACCTTTTTCTAATAATTTTTTACTCATTGATTGGGCAAGATTAGCATCGCCTAACATAATAGGAACAATAGGATGATCGCCATCTTTTACATCAAAACCAGCTTTTTGCATTCCAGCTCTAAAGTAATGAACATTTTTCTCTAATGTATCGCGAAGTGCAGTTGATTTTTCTAGCATCTCAAAAACTTTTAATGAAGCAGTACAAATATTAGGCGCGAGTGTATTTGAAAATAAATAAGGTCGGGATCTTTGTCTTAACATATCAATAATTTCTCTACGGCCGGATGTAAAGCCACCAGTGGCACCACCTAAAGCCTTGCCAAATGTACTTGTGATGATATCAACCCGATCTATTACATTACAATATTCATGAATACCACGGCCTGTTTTTCCCATGAATCCTGTTGCATGGCAATCATCATGATGCACCATGGCATCAAATTCATCTGCAAGATCACAAATCTTATCTAATTGTGCAATCGTACCATCCATAGAAAATACGCCATCGGTGGTAATTAGAATACGTCTCGCTTTATTTTTCTTGGCTTCTTCTAGTTTTGCACGTAAATCATTCATGTCATTATTTTTATAACGATAACGTTGTGCTTTACATAAACGAATACCATCAATAATCGACGCATGATTGAGTTCATCAGAGATAACAGCATCATCCGCTGTTAAGATGGTTTCAAATAAACCGCCATTCGCATCGAAGCAAGCCGCATAGAGAATCGTATCTTCCATGCCTAAATACTCACTCACTTTTTCTTCTAGCGTTTTATGTAATGTTTGTGTTCCGCATATAAATCTCACTGAGGCAAGACCAAAGCCCCATCGATCAAGACCATCTTTTGCTGCTTGAATAACTTCGGGATTATTAGCCAAACCAAGATAATTATTCGCACACATATTAATAACTTCTTGATTATCAGAAAGCTGAATCTTACTTTTCTGATCAGAATTAATAATACGTTCAGTTTTCCATAGTCCTGCTTTTTTAATTTCTTCTAAATCAGACGAAAAACTTTCTTTAGCTTTTTTAAAGCTCATTTAAAGATCCTTAATATTAATTTTCCCAATTTAAGATAATTTTGCCAGATTTGCCTGATCGCATAATATCAAAACCTTCTTTAAACTCAGTGTAAGGAAATCGATGTGTAATTATCTTTTCTAAAGGCAGCCCACTTTGAACCATCATCGTACCTTTATACCAAGTCTCAAAAATTTCACGACCATAGATTCCTTTAATCGTTAGGCCTTTGAATACCACCATATCCCAATCTATTCCAGAACCTGCAGGCATGATAGCGAGCATCGCAATATGGCCGCCATTAATCATAAGACTTAACATGCTGCTGAAGGCTTTGGGAGAGCCTGACATTTCTAGCCCCACATCGAAGCCTTCAAAAATACCCACAGACTTCATCATGTCACGGCTAATCGTTTCTTTTTCAACATTAATTGTAATCACACGCGGAAGAATCTTTTTGATAAAGTCTAAACGATATTGATTTACATCTGTGATCACAATATTTCTTGCGCCAGCATGATCTGAAACCATAGCGGCCATCATACCAATTGGGCCTGCTCCTGTAATAAGCACATCTTCACCCACCATATTAAAAGAGAGCGCTGTATGCACTGCATTTCCATAAGGGTCAAAAATGGCAAGTAAGTCAGTTGAAATTTCACGACTTGGTTTAAAGATATTCTTAGCTGGAACTGCCAAGAGCTCAGCAAAACATCCTGTTCGATTTACACCTACACCTATTGTATTAGGACATAAGTGTGTTCTGCCACCCAAGCAGTTTCTGCAGCGGCCACATGTTAAATGACCTTCTCCTGAGACGATATCGCCTACTTTTAAATCCGTAACATTAGAGCCTAGATCTATAATTTCTCCTGCATATTCATGCCCAGTAATCATAGGAACGGGGATGGTTTTTTGAGCCCATTCATCCCAATTGTAGATATGAATATCTGTGCCACAAATAGCAGTCTTTTTTATTTTAACGAGTACGTCGTTATTACCCATTTCAGGTTCTGGCATATCTTCGAGCCATAATCCCTCTTTAGCGTATTTTTTGACCAATGCTTTCATTCAGTAGACCTCGGCTATTCTTAAAGACAGTAAAAAAAGTCTTTTGATTATATTGAAAATTCATTTTTATAATACCGTTTTTTAGTATGAATAAGCCTTTTTTTGTCATACAACCCTATTCCAGTTCGGACAAAATTCCCATACCTAAAGCTCCTTAAACAGATTCATTCAATAAAATGATGTCTACTGTTGACAACCCCATAATTCAGGCATACGATAATTCTCTAAATAATCAAAAAACTTAACTTTTTGAAATTTAGACTGTTTGATTTCAAAAAATTACTGGAGTAAGCATTATGAAAAAAAAATTAGCAGTTGTTTTTTTACTTTCTTTCTTAAGCGTTCCTCTTTTCGCTGAAGAAGATTTAGGCTTTAAACCCTTTCATCCTACAGATGCCTTGTTGATTGGTGGGAATGGTCCATTTAATCAAGGTGCTGAATATGGAAATGTTGTTGAAGCAGAACCAGACTTTAAACCCTTTCATCCAACAGATGCCTTGTTGATTGGTGGGAATGGTCCATTTAATCAAGGTGCTGAATATAGTGAAGGTAAGTAACATTAAGTTTTAATTAATAATTTTATAGTTACACATTGAAGCCACTTTCGAGTGGCTTTATTTTTATCTATATCAAATGCCAACACTTAAAATCTCAGGATTCTGGATTTTTTATATATGACAAAAAAAGTCTTTTTAAACAACTTTTAAAAACTGCGTCAAAAGTTTCAACGACACTCAATAAACACTACTTCTGTTATGGTTTTCAAAAACTTCAAAAATAGATGGAATATCACATTATTAAGAGTAGTCTATAGCTATGATGAGATTAAAAAATATAGACATGCTTAAAATTGAGCAGCCTCAGAATAATAAAATACTTTACAAATGCACAAGCTGTTCCTGGGATGGTGGTATTGTCGAAACTTTTTATGATGAAATCATAGGATTACATCGATGTCCTAATTGCTCTAATTATGAATTAAAGAAAATTTTTTTGTGACTGTGATTCATATAAAAATTAAACGTCCCATTTTAAGACTCGCTTCAAACAAGAATGGGTGCGCGTCATCAGCCCCCAAAAAACATACTTGGAATAAGCCTCAAGTAACAGCCGAAATAAAATGCCAGGGTATCTCACCTACCCACATGTCAAACTTAAAGTAATTTGTGGAACCTACATTCTGGATTAATTACCCTCAAGAACACTTAGAAGGCGAAATGTATAAGTATCGCTGCAGTTATTGTAAAGTTGAAACAACAGCTATCAACGGGCTCATTGAAAATCATAAAAAAGATTGCACTTTTAGAAAAGAACAAGAAAAAACTTTTAAACAATCAATTTCGCAAAAGTCACATATTGATGTTAATCAAATTCGAGGAGCCGACGAAACCGACTAGGGGAATATCTTATGAGAACTATTATTGGTATGAGTCCAAGTTATTATGTTGTTATTTTTGAAAATCATCTTGAAATTATGCGTCTATACGCTGGCTCTGTTTTAGAAGCAACGAACTTAAAATCTCAGTATGAAGCATTAGGTTACGAAGTAAAATTATGGTAAATCATATTTATTAGGTTTAGGCTATAAGCATTGCGCGTTCAGTTAGATGCATGTTTTTTAACTACAGC
>CANMPB010000051.1 GCA_947499625.1 Methylophilaceae bacterium | reverse complement strand
TTATCTGCAGCATCACTTGCATTTGAAATGAGTTCGCGAATCACGATCTCTTTATTACTATATAAAGAGTGAATCATGAGATGGAGCAATTGTTTAACTTCTGCTTGGAAGACTAATTTTTCAGATGTATTTTCTTTTGTTGCCATGTTCAATTACCTTTTAAAAATAATATTGGGATGAACTTACAATGGGGGTTGAGTCATGAAATTTCAAGGGCTCTTTTTAGAGTAATTTCTTTAGAGCGACTGATGCTGCCATAAAACCGAAAGTAGCTGTCACCACCACACTTGAGCCATAGCCGCCACAATGAAGACCTGTGAGCGCCTCATCAGCTTCACATGCTTCCTCAGGTTTTTTCATGATTTCATCCGTGAAGACAACGTCAATACCAACCTTTTGCGATTCTTTTAAATGCAGCGCTTTTTTGACATCATGCCGAATTTTGGCTGTCAGCCTATCACCATGGGTTAAACTTAAATCAGCTATCTTAATCAATGAAGGGTCTATCCGTCCTCCAGCACCCCCTGTCATGACCAGTGGGATTTTTTCATTCAAAGCATGAATTGCTAAACTTGTTTTAATGCTTGCTTGATCAATTGCATCGATAACGACATCAAAATTTTTCTTAATGAGTATTTCTAAATTTTCATTCGAAATAAAGTCGTCCACAATATGGACCTGACAGATAGGATTAATTTCTAGAATTCTTTCTTTCATAGCTAATACTTTAGACTTTCCAAGCGTTTGACTTAGCGCATGAATTTGTCGATTAATATTCGACTCGGCAATATGATCTAAATCAATAAGAGTGAGTTGGCCAATCGCATTACGCGCTAATGCTTCAGCAGCCCATGACCCAACTCCACCAATACCAATGACACAAACATGTGCTTTCTGAAAAAGATCTAGAGCATTTTTTCCATAAAGTCGTTCGACCCCACCAAAGCGCCGATTGAAATCGATGTCTTCCATTTAATTTTTAAGTTTCGAGAACAACAAAGGCAGTCGCAATATTCTTTTCATCCGAAATAGAAATATGCTGACTTAAGATTTTTTTTTGTTTTAAATAGTCTTTTAATGCTTCATCAAATTCTAGAATAGGTTTTCCTAAATCATCATGGCCTACGATAATATTTTGAAAACGTACTGGCGATCTAAAACCCGTGCCTAAGGCCTTTGCGAAAGCTTCTTTAGCAGCAAAACGTTTCGCTAAGAAGCGAGATTGGGTCGATGATTTTAGGTAACTTTCGAATTCGGAGTCACTTAAAATACGACGAGCAAAAGTATCACCAAATTTTTTGATGGATTCATAAATGCGTGAAACTTCAACAACGTCAGTACCAATACCAAATATCATAATAAGGTTATCTTTGTAAACATTACATCGAATAAGAACGTAATAATAATTTCATTTCACGAATCGCGTTATCCCATCCTACAAATAATGCATGCGCCACAATCGCATGTCCAATATTAAGCTCTTCAATACCAGGGATGGCTGCGATTAAGTTCACATTATGATAATGAAGCCCATGACCAGCATTCACAATAAGCCCTAAAGACAAGGCATGCTGAGTAGCTTCTTTGACACGTTTTAATTCTTTCTGCTTTGTCACTTCATCATCTGCATCTGCATATCTACCCGTATGAATTTCAATCACGGGCACGCCCATTTTTTTCGCTAAATCAATATCTCTTAAATCAGGTGCAATAAAAAGTGATACACGACTACCCTGCTGGGTCAGTGTTTGCGTTGCACGGTAAAGGTGATCATAGGATTCTTTTACATTTAATCCGCCTTCGGTCGTTCGCTCCTCTCGCCTCTCAGGTACGATGCAAACATCCTGCGGTTTCACACGGTATGCAATCGCGATCATTTCATCAGTTGCTGCTAACTCTAAATTCATTTTCGTTTGAAGCAAGGGTCGAATGGCAAAAATATCTTCATCTTGCATATGACGTCGATCTTCACGAAGATGGAGAGTAATACTATCCGCACCCGCTTGCTCAGCACGAAGCGCTGCCTCGACAACGCTTGGATACTTGGTACCACGGGCTTGTCGTAGGGTCGCTACGTGATCAATATTAATTCCGAGCTTTAACATAAAATTTCTTATCCTTGTAAGTCGACAAAGAGTTGTTTCGAATGCAGTGGTTTGTCACCTAAATAAAAGCCCAATAAATAGCGCATCAATTGCTTACTTTGTTGTTGTGTTTCTTTATCGATATATTGATCACTTGCCATATCAAGTAAGGTCTTACCCAAGACTTTAATGCCGTGATCGGTCTTCGTTAAATCACACGCCCCATATTCAGCTTCATAGCGATATATTTTATCAGGGATAATTGGATTTGAATCCTCATCATGATCTAAACTAACTGCATAGCCTAAAGCTTGCAAAAGCTTCAGTTCGAATCGTCGCAATGTAATAGTGAGTTCACGACATTCACTTAAAGCTAAAATGGTTTCATGATAAAAATGAAAGAGTTCTGTATATGGCTCGTCACGAGGTAATAGACGCATCATCAATTCATTAAGATAAAACCCACACATCAATGCGTCACCCTCTAGAATAGTTAGCTTCTCGCACCACTCCAATCCATTTAAACTTTTAAGTTCCGATTTGCCTGACCAATTCGCAAGTAAAACCTGAAAGGATTGAAGCATGCCACGAATGGATGACCTTGGACGCCGGGCCCCTTTTGCAACAACTGGAATACGGCCAAATTTTTCAGTGAAAACTTCTGCGATTAAACTTGTCTCTTTGAAAGGGTAAGTGTGCAGGATATACACACGCTGATTTTCTTGACGATGATTTGGGGTCGCCATTTAAAAAATTAGAGGCCTAATGATTTTAAAACACGCTGATCTGTCGACCAGCCACTTTTTACTTTAACCCAAGTCTCAAGCCATACCGTACCTCCAAAGAGCTCTTCCATGTCTTGTCTAGACTCAGTTGAAATTTGTTTTAATTTCTCACCGTCTTTGCCAATCAACATAGGCTTCTGACTATCTTTATCAACGATAATGGCGGCAAAAATGCGGCGTAATTTACCTTCGACTTCAAATTTTTCAATTTCAACCGCAATGGAATAAGGCACTTCTTGGCCCGTGAGACGAAAAATTTTTTCTCGAATAATTTCGGAGGCAAGGAATCTTTCGCTCTTATCGGTAATCTCATCTTCACCATAGATAAAAGGTTGTTCCGGTAAAAAATCTCGAACGGTGGACAATAAATGATCTAGATGTTTATTTTTTTTAGCAGACACAGGCACCATAGCTTTGAAGTTGTAGGACTCGCTCATGGTTTTGATCTGTTCTAAAAGTGCATTCTTGTCTTTCATTAAATCTACTTTATTCATGACTAGAATCGTCGGGCGATCTTTAGGAATGAGTTTCATGACCGCTTGATCTTCTTCTGTCATGCCACGAGACTCAATCACAAAAAGAACAACATCCACATCACTTAATACTTGGTGTACGGTTTTATTTAAACCCTTGTTCATGAGGTTCAAATGCTTAAGCTGAAATCCGGGGGTATCAATAAAAAGAAACTGGGTGTCATCTATGGTTTGGATACCTAATAATTGATAGCGTGTGGTCTGTGCTTTTTTGGAAGTGATACTGATCTTACTACCTACCAAATAATTTAGAAGTGTCGACTTGCCTACATTAGGTCGACCAACAATTGCAATCGTCCCACAACGTGTAATCTTATGATCACTCATTAAATTGTCTCCAACATAAGTTGATAAGCTTTCGATGCAGCCTCTTGTTCCGCAATACGTCGGCTATTACCTACCCCTTGCGTTTTAATATCAGACTTCTTAATGATGCACTCAATGGTAAATTTTTGACTGTGTGCTTCTCCTTCAATGGAGACGACTGTATAAATCGGTAAGTCACTTTTCTTGCTTTGTAATAATTCTTGCAGTAAAGTTTTGGGATCCTTTTGAATAAGTTTAGGATCAATCTCATTTAACTGGACTTCAAAAAAGCGAAGCACAAATTGATGTGTAGGTTCTATTCCCCCATCTAAATAAATCGCACCAATGATAGCTTCGAAGGTGTCAGCTAAAATGGATGGGCGTCGCCACCCTGCACTTTTTAATTCACCCTCACCTAATCGAATAAAGTCACCCAAACCAATGGATGTTGCGATACCACTCAACGAACTCTCTTTAACAAGTTGCGCGCGTAAGCGACTTAAATCACCTTCATCAATGCTTGGAAATCTTTTATAAAGCTCTTCGGCTATGAGAAAACTTAAAACGCTGTCACCTAAGAATTCGAGACGCTCATTATGTTGCGCTGAAAAACTGCGATGTGTGAGAGCCATGATCATAAAAGTAGAATCACTAAACGTGAAGTGAATGATCCGACTTAACGAGGCTTGACGCTCTTTATCCATTAATGAATGATGGTACCAATACGTTTTAATTCACCAAAGTTAAACCAAATAAAAAAAGCACGTCCCACTAAGTTATGTTCAGGTACAAAACCCCATACGCGACTATCGGCACTATTGTCTCGGTTATCTCCAAACGCTAAATAGTGTCCTTGAGGAACTTCAAATTTAAAATTTTCTCCAGGTAAATCATGAATCAAAATGGAATGATTCGCATGACCTAGCGCCTCTTTAAATTCTTTTGCTTCAACCTGATGAATTTCATTCATGACGTATGGGTATTTAT
>CANMPB010000050.1 GCA_947499625.1 Methylophilaceae bacterium | reverse complement strand
TAGAATATCTATAGGAGTTTATGATGGCTAGAGAAATGTACAAAAGAAGACGTTACTGCAGATTTAGTGCTGAAGGCATTAAAGAAGTAGATTACAAGGATGTTGATTTATTAAAAGACTTTATTACCGAAAATGGAAAACTTATTCCAGCGCGTATTACAGGTACTAAAGCCATTTATCAACGTCAACTCAATATTGCGGTGAAGCGTGCTCGTTTTTTAGCGCTTTTACCATACACTGATAAGCACTAAGGAGATTACAAGATGCAAGTTATTTTATTAGAGAAAGTAGCTAATTTAGGAAACCTTGGTGACATCGTTAAAGTTAAGGACGGCTTTGGTCGAAATTTTTTAATTCCACAAGGTAAAGCTAAACGAGCGACTGATTCCAACAAGGCTGAATTTGAGGCAAAACGTGCTGAACTTGAAAAACAACAAGTGGTGCTTCTTGACGCTGCTAAAGAGAGAGCGAAAGCACTTGCTGGTTTTACGTTATCTGTCACTCAAAAATCTGGCGTGGATGGCAAGCTTTTTGGTTCGGTCACAAATACAGATATTGCTGAAGGCTTAACAGCTAAAGATATCAAGGTTGTGAAAGCTGAAATTCGTATGCCAAACGGACCACTTAAAACAGTGGGTCAACATCAAGTGACTATTGCGTTACATCATGATGTGACAGTCGATATTTCAATTGACGTGATTGGTGAACCTGCTTAATAAAAAGCAATCTATTTTTTTAAAGGCTGCCTAGAGCAGCCTTTTTTTATTCCGTTATAATTAATCCATGGCAGACGATATTCTTAATAACCTTAAATTACCACCTCATTCCATAGAGGCTGAGCAGTCCTTATTGGGCGGTTTGCTGATTGAAAATGAAGCGCTCGATAAAATTGCCGACCTTGTATCGCCAAACGATTTTTATCGTCAAGATCATCGCTTAATTTATCAACATATTATTAAGCTCGTTGAGCAAAATAGCCCCGCCGATATTGTGACTGTTGCCGAATCCTTAGAAAAGAATGCAGAATTGGTGACGGTAGGGGGGATTAGCTATTTGGGCTCTTTGGCACAAAATACACCTACCTCTGCGAACATACGTCGATATGCGGAGATCGTTCGCGAACGTTCAATTATGAGACATCTAGTTGAGGTGGGTTCTGACATTGCTGATAGCGCATTCGCACCTCAAGGACGAGATGCTCAGCAGCTCCTTGATGAGGCTGAGGCAAAGATATTCCAAATTGCTGAAAAAGAGAAGCATGATCAATCAGGTTTTAAAGATATTAAAGAGCTTTTGCCCCAAGTAGCTCAAAGAATTGATGATTTATTTACCGCGGGTGCTAGTGATGTTACTGGAGTGCCTACAGGGTTCTCAGACCTAGATGCTATGACTTCAGGCCTTCAGCCCGGAGACCTTGTGATCGTTGCAGGGCGCCCTTCCATGGGCAAGACTTCATTGGCACTCAATATGGCAGAGAACGTAGCGCTAGATACAGGGCTGCCGGTTGCCGTATTTTCAATGGAAATGGCATCTACTCAATTAACGATGCGACTTTTAGGGTCAGTGGGTCGCTTAGATCAGCACAAGATGAGAACAGGGCGCCTAGAGGATGATGATTGGGAAAGATTAACACATGCCTTAGGTAGACTTAATGAGGCACCTATTCATATTGACGAAGGGGCTGCTTTAAATTCTTTTGATATTAGAGCCCGTGCTAGAAGACTCTCAAGACAATGTGGAAAATTAGGGTTAATCGTAATCGATTATCTTCAATTAATGTCAGCGCCTGGTGGTCGACAAAGTGAAAATCGTGCAACGGAAATTTCTGAAATGTCACGATCATTAAAAGCGTTAGCAAAAGAACTAGATGTGCCAGTCGTTGCATTGTCTCAGCTTAATCGAAGCGTTGAGCAGCGGCCTGATAAACGTCCTGTTATGTCAGATCTAAGAGAATCAGGTGCGATTGAACAAGATGCTGATTTAATACTTTTCATTTATCGCGATGAAGTCTACAACCCTGATACACCCGACAAAGGTGTTGCAGAGATTATTATCGCAAAACAAAGAAATGGTCCTATTGGAAGAGTGAGACTAACATTTTTAGGCGAGTACACACGCTTTGAAAATTTTGCTAATCCAGCTTTTCAATCTTACGACGAATAAAATAGATGCGTCCTCTTAAGGCATTTGTTGATCAAGCTTCACTGCGACATAACCTCGCTATTGTTAAGCAATTAGCGCCCAGATCAAAAATCATGTCAGTTGTAAAAGCTAACGGCTATGGCCATGGCCTGATCAATGCAGCGCACGGCTTAAACGATAGTGATGGTTTTGCAGTGCTTACCTTAAATGAGGCCATTGATTTAAGGGAGCATGGTTTTGAGCAAGATATTTTATTACTCGAAGGCGCATTTGAATCTTACGAAATTTCTATTGCAGCAAAAATGCGTTTTAATCTTGTCGTTCACAATCTTCATCAATTACAAATGATTGAAAAATTAAAACTCAATCGCCCACTTGATATTCACTTCAAAATCAATACAGGTATGAATCGTTTGGGATTTAGTCCTCAAGAGGCGAAAGAAATTCTTAAAACTTTACAAAATAAATCTTATTTTAAATCGATCACACTCATGACCCATTTTGCAACGGCCGATGAGCATAGAGGTGTAGATTGGCAATTAACTGTCTTTGATGATATCGCGCAGCATTTTAATTTTGCTCGTTCAGTTGCAAATTCTGCATCCATTGTAAATTTTAAAAAGACACATCTTGATTGGGTTCGGCCCGGCATTATGCTTTATGGAGCATCACCAATTATGGGACAAAAAAGTAGCTCATTAAAAATCAAGCCTGCCATGCAATTAAAAAGCAAGATTATTGCGATACAGAATTTATCTAAAGATGATTCAGTTGGATATGGTGAAACTTTTAAAGCTAAAAATGATATGCGAATAGCCGTTGTGGCATGCGGCTACGCAGATGGATATCCGCGGCATGCTCCAACTGGCACTCCTGTATATGTGGAAGGAAAAAAAACATCAACGGTCGGAAGAGTTTCGATGGACATGCTCTATATTGATGTCACCGATATACCTCATGCATCTATCTCAAGTGACGTTGAATTATGGGGTGAGCATGTCCCTGTAGATGAGGTTGCAGAAAAAGCTGGCACAGTTGGTTACGAATTACTGTGCGCTATCTCAGCTTCAAAAAGAGTCCCTATAGAAATAATTCATGGCTAAGAATAAAATTGCATTTGTTTGCACTGAATGCGGTGGCCAGTCAACTAAATGGCAGGGTCAATGTCCGCATTGTATGACTTGGAATACGATGGCAGAAAGTGTGATCGAAGCTTCCGTACCTAGCCGATATGCATCTTTGACACAAACTTCAGAATTAAAAAAACTCAATGAAGTCAAAATGTCAGCCGTTTATAAAAGAACAAGTTGTGTCAGTGAATTTGATCGGGTTCTAGGTGGTGGTTTTGTACCAGGAGGCGTGGTTCTTATTGGTGGCGACCCTGGGATAGGTAAATCTACACTTCTTATTCAGGCACTCTCACACATGACGAATGATAAGAGTCAAACACCATGTAAAGTTATCTATGTAAGTGGCGAAGAGTCTCCTCAGCAAATTGCGATGCGAGCTAAACGATTGGAGCTCGAAGTCTCAGACATTTTTATATTGTCTGAAATTAACCTAGAAAAAATTATCCAGTCGATTGAAAAAAATAAACCTGATGTTGTTGTGATTGATTCCATTCAAACAATTTATTCTGAAGAGTTGCAGTCTGCTCCAGGATCTGTCACGCAAGTAAGGGAGTGTTCAGCACAATTAACCCGTATTGCAAAACAATTAGAAGTTAGTATGATTTTAGTAGGTCATGTCACAAAAGAAGGTTCGCTGGCAGGACCTCGCGTGCTAGAACATATTGTTGATACCGTGCTTTATTTTGAAGGCGATCAAAATTCAAGTTTTAGAATGGTACGTGCATTTAAGAATCGCTTTGGTGCTGTTAATGAGCTTGGTGTTTTTGCTATGACAGAAAAAGGTTTACGTGAAGTGACAAACCCCTCTGCATTATTTTTATCACATCACCATGAAGAAGTTTCTGGATCATGTATTACTGTGACACAAGAAGGAACAAGGCCTCTTTTGATAGAAATTCAAGCCCTTGTGGATAATGCGCATGGAGCATCACCTAAACGCTTAGGGGTAGGTTTAGAGCAGAATCGACTTTCTATGTTACTTGCAGTATTAAATCGACATGGCGGTATTGCTTGTTTTGATCAGGATGTTTTTGTGAATGCAGTAGGTGGCGTCAAAATTACTGAGCCTGGTGTCGATCTTGCTATTTTATGCGCCATCGTTTCTTCATTTAAAGATCAGCCCATTAATCAAAAAACTATCATTTTTGGTGAGGTAGGATTAGCAGGAGAAGTGAGACCCATCCAAAGAGGCCAAGAGCGGATTAAAGAAGCCGCAAAATTAGGATTTACACGAGCGATCATTCCAAAAGCAAATATTGCAAAACAAAAAATTGCAGGGATTGAGGTATTGGGAATTGAATACTTATCTCAAGCGCTTCAGCAACTTAAAGCATAAAACTTATTTTTAAAGAAACACGAAAGTATGACGAGCACTTTTCTAAAGGGCGGGAGTAATACTTTATGATTGAGTGTCTGTTCTGGTTTATCTCTTTTAATTTCAACGAGTAATGTTTCATAAA
>CANMPB010000049.1 GCA_947499625.1 Methylophilaceae bacterium | reverse complement strand
TTTTATCATATTGAAGATATCTATGCCGCTAAAATCTTTGATAGCCATGGCGACATCATTGATCGCAATCAATTCAAAATTACAGATACGCCGATCTACCTTGTCTGGAGATCGATGGATCCTATTAGCTTCATTGATGCTCCAAAAGCCTTAGATCTTAATGTCACCAATATCATCGCTCTATCATGAAAATCATGAGGCCCAATTCATTACCTGTTCCGTGTATTTAATGTTGATGGGGCCTATAGTACGTTCAATGCATCTTGAATGCAGATTGTTTAACCTTTATAGGAGAAATATTATGTGGACAACTCCAGCAGCTACAGAAATGCGTTTTGGCTTTGAAGTAACTATGTACGTAATGAACAAGTAATTGTTTGTTAACTACGGTTACTTAAAAAAGGAAGCTTTATAGCTTCCTTTTTTATTTGGAAGCTTCCTCAATGAGATTGCGTTTCATGGCAAATTCTTGCGTCGCTATTGGAAATACATAATCCTTAGGAAGCAATGCCCAGATTTTCCCCTGTTGTTTCATCGAGCCCGCTTTTCGTCCAGCATCCTCCCCAGTACCCCAATAGAAATCTGCGCGAACACCGCCTCGAATCGCCCCACCTGTATCTTGAGCAACCATTAAGCGATCAAGCGGATCAGTGGTATTAGGTTGGGTTGTGGACAAGAAAATAGGTGCCCCTAATGGAATAAATTTAGGATCGATCGCAACACTTCTTTCCGCTTCAATCGACACCCCCAAAGCACCGATCGGGCCTGGTAAGTCGTTCGGTAATTTTCTAAAGAATACGTAGCTAGCATTTATATTTAAAA
The DNA here is from genome assembly GCA_947499625.1 of Methylophilaceae bacterium. GTDB lineage: Bacteria > Pseudomonadota > Gammaproteobacteria > Burkholderiales > Methylophilaceae > Methylopumilus. The sequence goes on along the minus strand of CANMPB010000049.1, from coordinate 3,965 downwards.
AATCTTTAAGTTTGACAATATTTTTTCTAGCCCAATTTTTAATACCTTCCATCGAAGCTTCAGCCATGGTGATTTCTTTTTTCTGAATGAGTGCTGAACCAATAGCTTTAAATGGATGGCCATTTTGATCGGCATAACCAATTTGCATGGCTTCCCCATTATCAAAATGAATAATGCCTGATCCTTGAATCTCTAAAAAGAAAGCCTCCACAGGATCTTCTACCCAAACAATTTCATTGCCTGCTAAAGGGCTGCCTTGCCCATCAATCTGAGCTCTTGATAAATAAGGTACTAATTTGTTTCCCACTACTTTCCCACGTAAACGTTTAGATTTTAGTTCTGGATAAACTTCACTTAAATCCACAGTAATCAAATCTTTGGGCGTTGTGTAAAGCGGGATTTTGTAATGCGACGTTTTAACCTTACTACCTTTTAAGATAGGCTGATAATAACCAGTAATCATGCCGGTTTCGGAGCCATCGACATTACTTGTAGTATAGATATTAAAATGTTCTCTAAAATAGTTTTTAATATTTTCATCACTTGGCTCTTTGATATCATCCGTAAGATCACATACTTTTTTCCAAGCATCTTTTTGTTTTAAAGCAGAGCAGCTTCTAAGCCATGCCGTCCAAGCAGGAATAAGATTGTCACTTTCAAATGAAGACTCAATCGCGCTCCAGTCTGATTTTTTTAGAAGGCCGTAATCAGGAATTTTTGCCAGATCTTCTTTTTCTGTTTTAATTTTTGGGCAGTCACAATTAGGTTTTGCAACAGAAACTTTTTCTCCCTTATGGGGCACTTCTGCACATGAGACAAGAAATACAGTAAACAGCAATAAAATTAAACGTCTCATCAATGAAGTGTCCTTGGCATCGATAAAATAAACATAGGAATTTCTGCATCAAATGATGTGCCATCTTCGGACACCATCTGATAACTGCCATGCATAGAACCTACAGGTGTGTTAATTTCAGTCCCGCTTGTATAAGTATACGATTCATGTGGTTGGATCAGAGGCTGTTCACCAACTACGCCCAAGCCTTTCACTTCAAAAGATTCTTCATTAGCATCTGTAATAATCCAATGACGGCTGACAAGCTGAGCTGGGACCAACCCATCATTACTGATCGTAACGGTGTAGTGAAAAAAATAACGGTTATGCGCCATGCTAGATTTTTCTTCTACAAAATGAGTTTCAACCCTAATACGAATTGCATGTAATTTTGCAGATCCCATGATATTAGGAAATCATTCCTTGTGTCGGTGAACTAGGTGATGCTGAATATAATTTCTTAGCCATTCTTCCGGCAAGATATGCTTCGCGTCCAGCTTCAATGGCTTTTTTCATAGCACTCGCCATCATGATTGGATCATTCGCACTTGCAATTGCTGTGTTCATCAGAACGCCTTCACAACCTAATTCCATCGCAATCGCAGCATCTGATGCGGTACCGACACCTGCATCCACTAAAACAGGGACTTTAGCATGCTCGATAATAATTTGTAAATTCCATGGATTTAAAATTCCCATACCGGAACCAATGAGAGAAGCTAAAGGCATGATGGCACAACAGCCAATATTTTCGAGTTCTTTTGCCACAATCGGATCGTCAGATGTATACACCATCACATCAAAACCTTCTTTAATCAGAACTTCTGCGGCTTTTAAAGTTTCAATCACATTGGGATAAAGCGTTTTAGGATCACCTAAGACTTCTAACTTCACAAGCTTATGGCCATCTAATAATTCACGCGCCAAACGAAGTGTTCTCACCGCATCATCGGCTGAATAACAACCTGCAGTATTAGGCAGGTAAGTAAAACGATTGGGTGGAACAAAATCAAGAAGGGATGGCTCACCTTCATTTTGACCAATATTAGTCCGACGAATCGCAACTGTAATAATTTCGGCACCACTCGCATCAATCGCGAGCCTTGTTTCCTCAAAATTTTTATATTTACCAGTGCCGACCAATAGTCTAGATTGGTAACTTTTATCTGCGATGACGAGTGAATCTTTTTTTTGTGTCATCTTAACCACCGCCTACCGCGCCCACAATTTCTAATTGGTCACCCTCTTGGAGCGTGATGTTTTGAAATTCAGATTTTGAAATAATCATGCCGTTCTTTTCGATTGCAATACGTTTACCTAAAAGATTAAGTTGTATGACTAATCCTTCGATTGTCATCGAAGTGTCATCAAAAGATTTTATATTACCGTTAATTTTAAGATTCATGGATGTGGCTTTATTCATCAAACATTGAATTTTTAAATAAATTTTGAGTCTTAATTATATGGAACAAAATTCCATAGAATAAAATACAATCCCAAAAGGAAAAGCTATATGCAAAATTATAATACAGATTCGCTGAATACATTGCCTCAGAACAAAGACGAGGCAGATCATTTGCCACCATTAGAAAAAAAAACTGCGCCGATTGAATTAACTATCGATGAAAAGCTTCGTCGTAAACGTTGGCTGGAATCGATCTCAGACTGCGTTTAAGTAAGTTTGCGTTGGAAAAGTTTCAAAGCTAAGTCGTAACCTAAAAGTGCCAACTCCGGATCATAGCGCTCACCTTCGTCACGCATAAAAGCATGTTGGCCATTAAACTCATGCCACGTAAATGCTAATTTAGCATCAAGCATTTTTTCATATACGGCTTTACGGCCTTGTTCTGGAATATGGTTGTCTTGTTTACCCCAAATCATAAGAAGCTCGCCCTTGATGTCCTTTAAGCGATCCATGGAATGCTGATTAGGTTTATTTGGAATTACATGGGTATGTAAATCTGTCGCGTAGAAACAAACCGTCGCTTCAATTTCAGGCTGTATCGCTGCTCTAAAAGCTAAATGTCCGCCAATACAAAAACCCATAGCTCCGATTTGACCTGAAAACCAAGGTTGTTTTTTGATCCATGTAATCATCGCTTGATTATCTAAATCGTAAGCTTCAACGTCTTTTGCTGATTTGTCCGCATTACCTTTGTCGCGTCCTGCATCGTCATAGGCTAGGACCGTTCCAATCGGGTTTAACTCATGAAAGACTTCAGGCACTAAAACGGTGAATCCATGGCCCGCAATGATTTTAGCTGCACGTTCAATCGGACCTGTTTGCTGAAAAATTTCTGAATAAAAGAGAATCGCAGGGGTCTTTTTATTCGTGACAGGCTTATGCACATAAGTACGCATAATGCCTGTAGGGGTATTTAAATCAACGAATTCTGATTGAATTAACATGCTTCATCCTAAGCTTAATAAGGGGTTAATAGAAAAACGGAAGCCCTCATTTTACTTGATTCAAAGCGAGTTTAAAGTGAATTTTAGTAGTCTGAACTGCGGCCTGTAGAGTAATTTAAAGGAGCGTCATTTTGCCACTCACCACAATCGACACACTGGTGATCTTCCATGGTCGGGCAATATTGCAAATGAGTTGCCTGGCACTTATAACAGCTCGCGGCTTTCTCATGGTGATCATGAATCTCCGCAGATACTTTGTCACTTCCAAGACCATACTTATTATCCATAAGACCCTCCCTTAAAAAATCAAATGGTGATGAACCTTTAATGTACGCCTCGTTTTTATGAAGCGCAAGTGGCTATTTTAACTTTTGTATCTGACATTTTTGATAAGTTAAAACATCGCCCTCTTTAATGGATGTCTCAGGGTCATTGATCTCTAATGTGGTCGACTCATTAGTATAAGTATTTTTTAAGGCGTCTACTTGTTTTAAACCAAATTCACGATCCGGGAAAGTCATCCACATCTCTTTACCGCCCTCGAGAGCTTTTATATAAAACTTCTTATTTTTTTCACACTTGTACAAGGAAGCCCCTAGAGGAGCAGTCGAGAGTTCACGATAATCACCGTTAAGCATAGGTAAATTTACTTCGGGCATCTTCACACTCCCACAACTTGAAATGAGAAATGGCATACTTAACAATATCAATTGTTTAAAAC
>CANMPB010000048.1 GCA_947499625.1 Methylophilaceae bacterium | reverse complement strand
CCTTACAACGCGCTCCATGATCAGTTTTATCCAAGTATCGGTTGCGCTCCCTGCACGCGACCCATCTCCGAAGGAGAAGATATAAGAGCCGGACGCTGGTGGTGGGAAGACCCTCGAAATAAAGAATGTGGGCTACACGTTAAATAATATGACAACACTCTCAAATTTAACGCATCTTGATTGGCTCGAATCTGAAGCGATTCATATCTTACGAGAAGTTGCTGGTCAATGTAGTAACCCGGTATTACTTTTCTCAGGCGGCAAGGATTCGCTCTGTTTATTAAGGTTAGCCGAAAAAGCATTTAGGCCCGGTCGCTTTCCTTTTCCGCTACTTCATATTGATACGGGACATAACTATGACGAAGTCATTCAATTTAGAGATCTTCGTGCTAAAGAACTTAATGAAAGATTAATTGTGCGCTCTCTGGAAGACTCCATGAAACGTGGCACGATAGTTTTAAAGACACCCGATGAACCTCGCAATAAACATCAATCAGTAACGCTTTTAGAAACTATTGCTGAATTTGAATTTGATTGTTGTATTGGCGGCGCTAGACGTGATGAAGAAAAAGCACGTGCTAAAGAGCGCATCATGAGCTTTAGGGATGAATTTGGTCAGTGGGATCCGAAGAATCAAAGGCCTGAGTTATGGAATCTTTTTAACGCAAAAGTGCATAAGGGTGAAAATATTCGCGCCTTCCCTATTTCCAATTGGACTGAGATGGATGTATGGCAATATATTGAGCGAGAAAATTTAGGTTTACCTAGCATCTACTTCGCGCATAAACGTTCCATAGTGAGACGTGGAGGCGCCATTGTGCCTATTACATCGCTTACACCTAAGAAAGACAATGAAGTCATTGAGGAAATTATGGTGCGCTATAGAACAGTAGGTGATATTACTTGTACAGCCCCTGTTGAAAGTGTGGCTGATAGTGTTGAGAAAATTATTATTGAAACCGCAAGTACCACAATCACAGAACGCGGCGCAACAAGATTGGATGATCAAACATCAGATGCATCTATGGAACAACGTAAAAAAGAAGGTTACTTCTAAAATGTCACAAGAAAATATTCAAGACATTTTATTACGTTTTATGACATGCGGAAGTGTTGATGATGGCAAGAGTACGCTGATTGGTCGTCTTCTTTTTGATACCAAAACAATTCTTACAGATACACTCACTCAAATTGAAAAAACCTCTAAAAAAAGAGGTATGACAGCCGTTGATTTATCTTTGATTACTGACGGACTTCAAGCAGAACGTGAACAAGGGATTACGATCGATGTTGCATATAGATACTTTAGTACGGGTACACGTAAATATATTATTGCAGATGCTCCAGGGCATGAACAATACACTCGTAATATGGTGACTGCAGCATCTACCGCCCATTTAGCGATTATCCTAATTGATGCTAGAAAAGGCGTTCTAACCCAAACAAGACGTCATTCCTTTTTAGCTAAACTTGTGGGTATTCCACATATCGTTGTCGCGATAAACAAAATGGATTTAATCGATTACGATCAAAGTAAATACAAAGCAATTTGTGAAAGCTATAAAGCATTCGCAAAAGAAATTAAATTATCAGAAAATCGTACAATTGAATTTGTGCCTATGTCGGCTCTAAATGGAGATATGATTGTAGATCGTGGCGAATCCATAAACTGGTATAAAGGCCCAACACTGCTTGATATCTTAGAAAAAACAACCGCAGATTATGTAGGTAAAGATAAAAATTTTAGATTTCCTGTGCAATTTGTTTGTCGCCCTCACGCGTCCGACGATCATGATCTCCATGACTTTAGAGGATTTATGGGTCGCGTTGAATCTGGATCTATTTCTGTTGGAGACGAAATTACAGTCTTACCTTCTCAATACAAATCAAAAATAAAATCAATTCAATTGGGAGTTACAAAACTTAAAAAAGCTATCTCTGAACAATCTGTAACTATTCTTCTAGAAGATGAAATTGATATTTCACGTGGTGACATGATTATCAAATCAGAAGATGCTATAGAGCCTACAAAAAATATTAATGCGATGGTTTGTTGGTTATCAGAAACTCCGATGGCATCATCAAGAACTTATTTGATTCGCCATACATCTCGCGAATCTAAAGCTAAATTGGATAAGATCGATTTTAAAGTGAATATCGAAACATTGGCTCACGAATCTATTTCAAATTTAAATATGAATGATATTGCTCAAGTGACATTTAAATTAGCACAACCTATTATGGCCGACCCCTATCAAAATAACCGATCTACAGGCGCTTTTATCATTATTGATGAATCCACTTACCATACAGTAGGTGCCGGCATGATTGCATAGTTATTGGACCAAGAAAAAAAATAGATTAAAATAACAATATATTAAAAGGACTGATATGACCTACGTAGTAACCGAAAATTGTATTAAATGTAAATATACCGACTGTGTAGATGTTTGCCCTGTCGATTGTTTTGTTGAAGGTCCTAATTTCTTAGCTATTAACCCGGACGAATGTATCGACTGCACATTATGTGTGGCCGAGTGTCCTGCAGAAGCAATTTTTGCAGAGGATGATGTCCCCTCAGATCAGCAAGATTTTATTCAGATCAATGCTGAGATGTCAAAGATATGGCCTGTGATCTCTTCTAGAAAGGGGCCTCTTCCTGATGCTGACTCTTTTAACGGCACGGCTAATAAAAGAGATTTACTAGAAAAATAATAATGTTTATTTACAGGTATAACTAGAAGTTATGCCAACAGTAAAAAGACTATTAGAAGCCTAAGTAAAATCATAAACTTAATGATTTTGTTTGAGATATAACGAGAATACTAAGTATAAAAAATCCCAACATACCAATAGATAAGCCAAGAGGTGAAAACCATAGAAAGGGTACTATTAAACCTGCTGACACTGTTGAAAGTAACATCTGGATAAAAGCTTGACCTGACGATGCAGTGCCACGTATCTTTTCAAAACGATCAAGCGCTGCAATCGATAAAACAGGCATAGCTAAAGACATGCCTATGTTATAAAGAGCCACAAAACCAATGTTAATTAATAGATTCGTTTCAAAAAAAGCGCAAAAGAGTACATTGAGAATCGCTACTAACCCCATCCAGATGTATGCAACTTTTATAGTTTTTTTGTGCGATAAATTTCCAGCAGTTTTTTTAGATAGGTAAGAACCAAAAATCATACCTGACACAGTAGGTATAAAAAGATAAGCAAATTGCTTTGAACTAAGGCCTAAGTGCTCAACAATAAATATCGGACTGGATAAAACATACAAAAAGAATCCTGAGAAATTTGCACCTAATGCAATTACAAGCAACAAAAATTCTTTATCTGAAAAAATAGTTTTATACCGATGCGTGACTGCTGAGATAGAAAAAGAAACGCGTTTTGATTTCGGCATTGTTTCAGGTAGATATTTAATTGCAGCAAATAATGAAATAGATGCATAGATCGCTAAGAATATAAAAATGCTATGCCAATGAATACCTAATAGAAGGCCGCCAATCATTGGCGCTATGGCGGGAGCGATGCCAAACAGCATTTGTATCGTAGCCATGACACGTTGCGCTTCAGGGCCCTGGAATAAATCTCGCACCATAGCCCGTGCAACCACATTACCTGCCCCGCCACCTATACCTTGCAAAATTCGACCTAACCATAATATTTCAATGTTAGTTGCAAAAGCAGCCGTGAGAGAACCTACTATAAAAATACCTAAGCCAATTTTAATGGTATCAATGCGACCAATCGCATCAGAGATTGCACCATGAAATAAAGTCATTAGTGCATAGGGTAGTAAATAAAAAGTAAGGCTTTGCTGAATAGCGTGAGGTGTTGTTTCTAAATCATTCGTCATGACATGGAACGCAGGTAAATAAGTATCGATAGCAAATGGCGCTAATGCAGCCAAGCTCGCTAATACAAATACACGCACCATATGAGATGAGTTCATAGATTAAGATTATAGAGGAAAGATGAAACTAAAAGATTCTAAGGTGTTGCGTGAAATTCTTTAATTAAATCATTTACTTCGCCAGAAATAATTTTCTTGGAATTTTTATCATTTCTAAAAAGAATCGGTTGCGCTTGAAGAACAGGATTTTTTGCATCTTCAATCGCTTTTTCTATGATGTGATGATTGGGCGACAAACTACATACTGGGTCAGCACTCTCTGCATCACCTGATAAAAGGAATGCTTGGCAACGGCAACCGCCTAAATCATTTTCTTTTTCAGGACAAGTTCTGCAAGGCTCTTTCATCCAACTGTCACCCCGATACCGATTGAATGCTGGAGAATCTTGCCAAGCCCACATGAGGCCTTTATCTCGGACATTTGGAAATTCAATATTAGGCAATACACGTGCTGAATGACAAGGGAGTACATCGCCATTGGCTGTCACAATCATAAAGACCTCACCCCATCCATTCATACATTTCTTAGGACGATCTGAGAAATAATCAGGCACCACAAAGAAAACTTTCATTTTGTTACCAACTTTTTCTCTAAATTCATTGGTCACTTTTTCTGCGTAATCAATTTGCTCTTTAGTTGGCATTAATTGATTACGATTCACAAGTGACCATCCGTAATACTGCGTATTAGCTAATTCCACATAATCTGCCCCTAAAGCTTCAGCCATCTCTAAGATTTCTTTGATATGGCCAATGTTATAGCGGTGGATCACAACGTTTAGCACCATAGGATAGCCATGGTTCTTGATCATCGCTGCGACTTTTTTCTTTAATTCAAATGTTTTGGTGTTTGTAATGAAGTTATTAATTTCTTCAGTAATGTCATGCATTGAGAGTTGAATATGGTCTAATCCGCCCTCTTTGAATGCCTGAATTCTTTTTTC
>CANMPB010000047.1 GCA_947499625.1 Methylophilaceae bacterium | reverse complement strand
TGTTGGGTTGCCAATTGCATTCTTAATGAGAACTGAGCTCTTCTTAACTCTAATAACTCGGTACCTAATTCTTCAGTTGTCTTTTTTCTTAAATCAGCTGTTTTCATATTAGCCTCCGATTTGACGAGTAATAAAGGTTGTTTCAATTGGAAGCTTATCTGCTGCTAATTTAAAAGCTTCTCTCGCTAATGCTTCAGTTACTCCGTCCATCTCATACAACATTTTTCCAGGCTGAATTTGAGCTACGTAGTATTCGGTACTGCCTTTACCATTCCCCATGCGAACTTCAGCTGGTTTTTTCGAAATTGGTTGATCTGGGAATATGCGAATCCATACTCGGCCACCACGTTTGATGTGACGAGTCATTACTCGACGTGCTGCTTCAATCTGACGAGCTGTTAGACGACCTCGTCCAATGGCTTTTAAACCGAAATCGCCAAAACTTACTTTATTTCCTGTCGTTGCAATACCTTTGTTTCGGCCTTTTTGCATCTTACGAAATTTTTGTCTAGCCGGTTGTAACATCTTTAGCCCTCGACTTTCTCACTGTTTTTTTTGGCTCTTGTGCCGTTGTTTCGTCTTTTTTTACTCTTGGTTTTCTAAGTTTTTTTTCTTCTGCAGTTTTTTCAATTGCTGGATTTGCAGTATCTAATGACTGTGAAGTGTCTTTTGTATTGTCTACGAATAATTCACCTTTAAAGACCCATACTTTTATACCAATAATTCCATAGGTTGTCTTCGCTTCGGCCACACCGTAATCTATGTCAGCTCTTAATGTATGAAGAGGCACTCTACCTTCTCTGTACCATTCTGTTCTTGCAATCTCAATACCATTTAATCGGCCAGCGCTCATAATTTTAATACCTTGAGCACCTAACCTCATTGCATTCTGCATTGCTCTTTTCATAGCGCGTCTAAACATCACGCGTTTTTCTAATTGCTGGGCAATACTTTGTGCAATTAAAGTTGCATCGATCTCAGGTTTACGCACTTCTTCAATATTCAAATGAACTGGAACACCCATAAGCGTCTGTAAACTTGATCTTAATGTTTCAATATCTTCACCTTTTTTCCCAATTACAATACCAGGCCTTGCTGAGTAAATTGTAATCTTTGCATTTTTAGCTGGACGCTCAATAACAATTTTACTTACCGCAGCATTTGCTAATTTTTTATTTAAAAACTCCCTAACTTTAATGTCATTGTTCAACATTGCAGGGAAATTTTTACTATTAGCATACCAACGTGATGTCCAATTTTTTTGAACACTTAAGCGGAAACCAATTGGATGAATTTTTTGACCCATATTTTTTTCTCTTTAGTTGCCGACCGTCACTTTAATGTGACAAGTTGGTTTTGTGATTTTCCCAGCACGGCCTTTAGCGCGAGCACGGATACGTTTTAAAATAATGCCTTTATCTACATAAATCGTTTTGATAAACAATTCATCTATATCAGCCCCATTATTGTGTTCAGCATTTGCAATCGCAGACTCTACTACTCGCTTAATAATTTCTGCACCTTTTTTTGGGCTAAAATTAAGAACGTTAAGTGCGTAATCTACTTTCTTTCCTCTTACTAAATCAGCAACCAATCTTGCTTTCTGAGGTGATAAACGAACGCCTTTAAGAACAGCTGAAACTTCAGTAGCCATTTTTATACCTTAGCCTTTCTGTCAGCAGTGTGACCTTTAAAGGTTCTTGTTAATGCGAATTCGCCTAATTTATGCCCAATCATATTCTCCGTAATCATTACAGGTACATGTTGTTTTCCATTATGGATTGCAATGGTAAGACCAATAAAGCTAGGTAAGATCGTTGATCTTCTTGACCAAGTTTTAATTGGTTTACGATCGCGATTCCCTGAGGCAATCTCAACTTTCTTAGCCAAATGTGCATCAATGAATGGTCCTTTTTTAACTGAACGTGCCATATCTATTACCTCTTATTCGCTGGACGACGACTGACGCGCATATTATCAGTACGTTTATTTGTTCTTGTTCGATACCCTTTAGTTGGAGTTCCCCAAGGGCTTACTGGATGCATACCAGCCGCAGTTTTTCCTTCACCACCACCATGCGGGTGATCAACAGGATTCATAACCACACCACGCACTGTAGGTCTAACACCTCTCCATCTCATAGCACCTGCTTTACCAATAGATCTAAGGGAGTGTTCTTCGTTACCGACTTCACCTAAAGTTGCTTTGCAATCCACGTGCACTTTTCTTACTTCGCCTGAACGAAGTCTTAATTGAGCATATGTACCTTCTCTTGCTAAAAGTTGCACAGAAGTTCCTGCAGAGCGGGCTATTTGCGCACCTTTGCCAGGTTGTAATTCGATACAGTGAATTGTGCTACCTACAGGAATGTTTCTTAATGGCATAGCATTGCCATTTTTAACAGGTGCTTCAGAGCCACTAATTAAATCAGCACCTACAGCCACACCTTTAGGAGCGATGATGTATCTTCTTTCGCCATCTGCGTATAAAAGAAGTGCGATATTCGCAGTTCTATTTGGATCGTATTCAAGATGTTCCACTTTTGCAGGAATGCCATCTTTATTTCTTTTGAAATCAATCATTCGATAATTTTGTTTATGGCCACCACCATGATGACGGATCGTAATAACACCGCGGCTATTTCTTCCGGCATGCTTATTCTTCTTTTCAACTAAAGGAGCAAAGGGTTTGCCTTTGTGTAGGTCTGGATTAACGACTTTAACAACTGCGCGTCTTCCTGGGGAGGTTGGTTTTACTTTAACTAAAGCCATTTTTTATCCTTATTCACCGCTCGCAAAATTAATCTCTTGGCCTGGCTTAAGACTTACATAAGCCTTCTTCCAATCATTTCTTTTACCAAATGAACGGCCTGCTCTTTTTACCTTACCGCCAACGTTGAGTAATGTCACAGCCTTCACTTCAACTTTAAACATTAATTCAACAGCAGCTTTAATTTCTGATTTAGTCGCATCAGTTCTGACTTTAAATGCCACCTGATTATGTTTGTCAGCAATGAATGTTGCTTTCTCAGTAATTTGTGGCGCTAAAATAACTTGAATAATACGATCTTGTGTATGAACTATTTGACTCACGCTAGCATCTCCTCAAGTTTTTTAAGTGCACCAGCTGTAGCCACTACATTTGGAAACTGAACTAAACTTACCGGGTCAGCATATTGCGCCTCTACTACCATTACGTTAGTTAAATTTCTTGATGATAAATATAAATTTTCATCAAACGCATCTGTTAAAACTAAAACACCTTGTGTATATCCCATGTCTTTAATTTTATCGACCAGTTGCTTTGTCTTTGGCGTCTCTAATTTAAATTCCTCAACGATACTTAATCTTTCTTGTCTTACTAATTCAGACAAAATAGATCTCATGCCAACGCGATATGCTTTTCGATTCATTTTGTGAGAGAAATTTTCATCAGGTGAGTTTGGGAATGTTCTACCACCTCCGCGCCATATAGGGCTTGAAGTCATACCAGCACGAGCATTACCTGTGCCTTTTTGCGCGTAAGGCTTGCGAGTACTGTGCTTTACAGTACCTCTTGTTTTTTGTGAGCGTGTTGCAACACGAGCATTAGCCATGTATGCCACAACTAACTGATGAACAAGAGCTTCATTAAATTCTCGGCCAAATGTTGCATCAGAAACTGTCACGCTTTTCTTAGCGGCTTTTCCGTTTTTATCAAGTAATTTTAATTCCATTATTTGCTCACTTTCACAGCAGCGCGAACTAAAACATCGCCGCCTTTAGAGCCTGGAACAGCTCCTCTAATTAGGATTAGATTTTTTGTAGTGTCAACTCGAACAATTTCTAAGTTCTGTGTAGTTACTCTCACAGCCCCTAAATGACCAGACATGCGTTTCCCTGGGAAAACTCGGCCTGGATCTTGAGCCATACCGATTGAGCCTGGAACATTGTGTGATCTTGAGTTACCGTGTGATGCTCGATTTGATCTGAAATGATGTCTTTTAATAACACCAGCAAAACCTTTACCAATCGATGTGCCTGTAACATCGACAAGCTGGCCTTCTTTGAAGTTTTCTACGGTGATATTTGTCCCTAAAGGGAAATTCGCTACATCTTCTTCTTTGATTGCAGTTTCGTGTAAGCCATTACCAGCTGTTACACCTGCTTTAGCGTAATGTCCTGTGAGTGCTTTATCAAGCTTGGTAGCTTTTGTCGCACCATAGGCTAATTGGAGGCTAGTATAGCCGTCCGAAGCAATTGTTTTGATCTGTGTCACGCGGTTAGGTAAGACTTCAAGAACTGTTACAGGGATACTAGTGCCATCCTCTGTAAATACCCTTGTCATACCCACTTTGCGACCAATAAGCGCTAAGCTCATGATCGTATCCTTAAATTATTATTATTAAACGAAACCGATTACAATTGACCGATTTCTACAAAGAGCGCGGAATTATACCTAACGCTTTAAAATTTTACAACTTAATTTCTACATCCACCCCGGCAGGCAAATCCAGCTTCATTAAAGCATCAACTGTTTTATCTGTAGGATCTATAATATCCATCAATCTTTGATGAGTTCTTATTTCAAACTGATCGCGCGACGTTTTATTGACGTGCGGCGATCTTAGAATATCGAATCTTTCGATTCGAGTAGGAAGCGGAACAGGTCCCTTAACAACAGCTCCCGTTCTTTTTGCAGTTTCAACGATTTCTTGAGCTGATTGATCGATTAAACGATAATCAAAAGCCTTCAAACGTATACGAATTTTCTGATTTTGCATTTTTTACTACCTTTCCAAAGAGCGAATACCTTACGGTATTAATTTTAAAAGACTATTCAATCACCTTAGCAACAACACCAGCACCTACTGTGCGGCCACCTTCACGAATCGCAAA
>CANMPB010000046.1 GCA_947499625.1 Methylophilaceae bacterium | reverse complement strand
CAATCAAGGAAATTGGCTATATATTGCTGGACTTGGAACAGATCCAAGAGGTGGAAGAAAATTTAACACAAACAAACAGAATCTTGAATACGACCCCAATAATACCTATAAAAAAATGTGGCTCAACAGATAGCGCGGTATTGTGGCAAATTGCTTAGATTTTCTTAGGTTATTTAGAAGCTATTTTTTTGGTAAATCTTTTTTATCAAATTCTTTCGTTTTTTTTATATCTGCATTTACTGAAACCATTTTTTCACCATCCCATCTTTGTCCACACCAACAAATACCTTCAGCATTTATTATACAAACTCCTCTACCACAACAACGCTTATCTTCCATAATTAATCATCCTATAAATTTATTTCTTTAAAAGAATTAAAAACTACTCAAAAGTTAATAACATTCGCATGTCTATTGGAAAGATGTCTTGACAATAAGTGAGCCGATAATAGATATTTTTAGTTTACTTTTTTGATCAAAATATATTGCTGGTTTTATTAAACTATTTTACTAAGGGTCTTATACATGAAAAGCCACCATCAATAGACCAAACTTGACCTGTGACTCTTTGGGCCCTTTCAGACAACAACCAAGCCATTAAATCAGCAACTTCTTCGGCACTTCCAATACCCTTAATAGGATACTGTTTCGCAGCTATTTCTCTCATTAGATCACTAGTCAAAAGATTTGCTGATGCGGGAGTATCTAAAATTCCAGGGGAAACTGCATTAATACGGATATTGGAAGCAGCGTATGTCGCAGCAGAGCTCCTTACAAGCGCCTCAAGCCCTCCCTTTGCTACTGATATTACTTCGTGATTAGAAATGCCTATACTGGCAGCTGCTGATGAAACAAAAACTGCTGATCCATGAGTAGATGATTTTTTTAAATGATCTACAAAACCTGACAATGTGAAGAATGCACTAAATAGATTTGTTGAAATACAATCAAAGAAATCAGCTTCGGATGTTCTATGAAGAGATCCAAGCCTGATATTGCCAACACAATGCGCTAAGCTATCTAAGGTTATGTTTCTTTCTGCAATTTCATCAAATATTTTTTTAACCCCTTGGAAATTGGAGCAGTCTGCAATAATTTGAGTGTGTTTATCCCCGTATATCTCTTCAAGTTTTTCTGAATTTCTACTCACCAAAACTAGTTGCCAGTTATTTTTAGTTAAGTTTTCAACCAAGGATTGAGCTAAGCCACCAGTAGCACCAGTGATCAATACTTTTTTCATATTTGCACCTTAAGCTAGTTGTTTTTATTTTTATGCTTGAATTAGAAAGCCCAGCAATTTTGTTGGGCTTTTTTATTATTTCAAATTTAAAGTTACTTAGGTTGTGAAACGACTCTTAAATATGGCTTGATTGTTTTAAATCCGCTTGGGTATTTTTTTTGTGCATCTTCGTTAGAAACATTAGGAGGAATAATGACATCATCTCCATCTCTCCAATTCACTGGTGTAGCCACTTGATGTTTTGCATTAAGTTGTATCGCATCAAGTAATCTTAAAATTTCATCGAAGTTTCTACCTGCGCTCATTGGATAAATAAGCATTGCTTTAATCTTTTTATCAGGCCCAATAATAAAAACAGATCTAATAGTCGCATTATCTTGCGCTGTTCTTGGCCCACCACCGGCGTTTGGATGAATCATGTCATACAGTTTTGCTACCACTAAATCATCGTCACCAATTAAAGGGTAGTTTACTGCATACCCTTGTGTCTCAGCGATATCGGCAATCCATCTTTCGTGATCACTTACAGGATCTATGCTTAACCCAATAGCTTTTGTATTTCTTTTATCGAATTCGGGTTTTAATTTTGCAACATAACCTAATTCCGTCGTACAAACTGGTGTGAAATCTTTAGGATGGGAAAATAGAATAGCCCAACGATCTCCAATCCATTGATGGAAATCAATAAGGCCATCAGTAGTTTTTGCTTTAAAATTTGGCGCTTCATCGCCTATACGTATAGACACAATAAATTCCTTTGTTAATTCTTAAGATTTTAATGTTAGCACAGGCCCAGCTGCGAGAGCAGCGGACTCTTAAGAATATTGAACCTCAAAGAAAGCTATTATTTTGAAGCCTCAATTGCTTGTTCAACATCCCCAATGATGTCATCAATATGCTCAATACCTACTGAAATTCTTATCAAATCTTCACTAACACCAGCCAAAACTTTTTGTTTTGGGGTTAATTGTCTATGTAAGGTTGATGCTGGATGGCATGCGAGTGATTTAGCATCCCCCATACTAAGCACCCTCAAAATTATTTGAAGTGCGTCAATAAATCTAGCTGCTGCCTCACTTCCACCCTTAATGCCAAAACTGATGATGCCTGAGGCCTGGCCATTGGTTATTTTTTTACAAACATCATGATACTTATCGTTAGGCAGAGCAGCATAATTTACCCATTCCACTCGCTCGTGGTTTTCAAGGTATGTGGCTAACGCAAGGGCATTTTGGCAATGTCGCTCCATCCTTACGCCTAATGATTCAAGCCCTAACATGATTAAAAAAGCGCTATGGGGTGATAAGCAGGCTCCTGATTCTCTTAAAGGAACAACCCGACAACAAGCAATAAACGCAGCAGGGCCAAAATGTTCCGTATATATAACTCCATGGTAAGAAGGGTCTGGTTCATTAAGCATTGGATATTTCTTTGCCTCTTTAACCCAATCAAATTTTCCGGAATCAACAATGATTCCTCCAATCGTCGCCCCATGACCATCTATATATTTTGTAAGGGAGTGAATAACAATGTCCGCTCCAAAATCAATAGGTCTGCATAGATAAGGTGTGGCTACCGTATTATCAACAATCAAAGGGATACCATGTTTATGCGCAATATCTGCAAACTTCTTTAGATCAATAATATTGCCTAAAGGATTGCCAATTGATTCGCAATAAATAGCCTTAGTATTTTCATCTATTGCCTCATCCAAACCCTTAAAGTCTGCTCCATCAACCATTTTCACAGTAATGCCCTGCTTAGGGAAGCTATGCATAAAACAGTTATATGTCCCTCCGTATAGCTGATTGGTACTCACAATATTATCCCCAGATCTTGCAATACACTGGATAGCATAAGTGATTGCCGCCATACCAGAGGCAAGAGACAGCGCTCCAATCCCCCCTTCCATTGCCGCGACTCTTTTTTCAAGTACATCGTTAGTAGGATTACCTATTCTTGAATAAATGTTTCCTTCGACCTTAAGGTCAAATAAGTCTGCGCCATGCTGCGTGTCGTCAATGGTAAATCCTGAGGTTTGATAGATTGGTGTTGTTGCTGCTTTTTGGTCATTTTTATCTGAATCATAACCATGATGTAGCGCTATTGTTTCAAGTTTCATAAGTGTATCCATTTAACTATCATTTGAAATCTACTGCTCCGTCATTAATTCTTGTCCATTTAAAAATTAGATAATCTATGTAGTAATTTGAGTTATAAAATTTATAAGTTCGATTAGGAAATTTGTCTAATGATCGTAATACATAATTTGCTTCTATTGATGGCTTTGATTTTTTACCCAAGTATTTAGGGGTGCAACTCACTAATCTCTTTTTCTCCATATACTTGAGTGTTCGGCAAATACGCTGACTAACTATTTCGCATCTAGCAGTCCAGCTAAAATTGATATATCCAGTATGTGCAAAAAGATTCGGTATCCCACTAAACATCATCCCCCTATACCAACTCTTATCATTCATATGTATTTTTTTGTTGTTAACTAAGATATCAATGCCGCCTAGCAATTGCGCGTTAAGACCTGTGGCCATAATGGTAAGATCACATTCAATAACTTTTCCATTTTTTAACTTAATACCATTTTTTTCGAAATTACTAACCTCTTGGTGTTCTACAGATACTTTACTTAGCTCTACAGCATTAAAATAATCATTATCTAAGCTACAAGCAGGCCGCTGATCCCAGTAATCATAAGAAGGTACGTTAGTGTTATTGTAATAAGGGTAGCGAGCAATAATCATTTTTTTATATGATTTTTTAAAAAGCCTGCTATGAAAATAATCCATTAAGGTTTCAAATGTTTTATAGCGGCGTGTTGATTTTTCCTTACCATCTACATTTACAATCCACGCAGCACTTCGTTGTATTAATGTTACCTTCTTAGCTTCTTTTACAATTGCCGGCGTCATGGTAACAGCCGTGCACCCGCTTCCAATAATAGCTACACTCTTATCTTTAAACTCCACATCTCCCCAATCTTGGGTATGTACAATCTCTCCTTGGTATTTTTTTTCATCTTTAAACTTGGGAAAATTAGGGTTTGTATAATCACGCGAACCCGTGCAGCAAATAACATATTTACTGGTGAAATCTTTACGGCTGGTTCTTGCAGTCCATTGGGTATCACTCCAGGATAATGATGTGACCTTTGTATCAAATAATATGTGCTCTCTGATATTAAACTTTTTTGCAGTATCAGTTAAATAGGCTTTGATGTCTCTTCCCTGAGCTATTATTGATCCCTGCCAAGGATTAAAGCTGAACCCGTAGGTATACATATCAGTATCTGAACGAACCCCCGGGAACTTCATCTGATCCCAAGTACCACCAAGATCACTTCTTGCCTCAATTATCACATAGGTAAGATTAGGGAAATTTTTTTGTAAGTAATATGCTGTTGTTATCCCAGCTATGCCAGAGCCAATAATAACTACGTCTATTTTATTCATCTTCAATCAATCAACTTTTACGGTGGATACCAAACGGGCTAGTACATATGTTATTTAATATCACTATGATATAACAACTATTGTTAGCAAACATACTCAATCGCTTAATATAATTTGAACTAAATTCACTGCTAATTCTGTTATACAATAAATCAGCCACCGCGAAAAAAACTAACTGAATAACAGTGGCGCTAGAAAAGCCATAAACCCGCCTATCAAAAATACACTCACAGAAAAAATATATATTCTGAATGAATTTACTCTCGTTTTATTACAAAGATCGGCTAAGTCCTTATCGCTTGGACAA
>CANMPB010000045.1 GCA_947499625.1 Methylophilaceae bacterium | reverse complement strand
GTATAAATCGGTAAGTCACTTTTCTTGCTTTGTAATAATTCTTGCAGTAAAGTTTTGGGATCCTTTTGAATAAGTTTAGGATCAATTTCATTTAACTGATTTTCAAAAAACCGAAGGACAAATTGATGTGTAGGTTCTATACCGCCATCTAAATAAATCGCACCAATGATAGATTCAAAGGTGTCCGCTAAAATAGACGGGCGTCGCCACCCTGCACTTTTTAATTCGCCCTCACCTAATCTTATAAAGTCACCTAAACCAATCGATGTTGCAATACCGCTCAATGAACTTTCTTTAACAAGTTGCGCACGTAAGCGACTCAAATCACCTTCATCAATGCGTGGAAATCTTTTATAAAGCTCTTCAGCGATGAGGAAACTTAAGACGCTGTCGCCCAAGAATTCGAGACGCTCATTGTGTTGCGCTGAAAAACTGCGATGTGTGAGAGCCATGACCATAAAAGTAGAATCATTAAACGTGTAATGAATGATCCGACTTAACGAGGCTTGACGCTCTTTATCCATTAATGAATGATGGTACCAATACGTTTAAATTCGCCGAAGTTAAACCAAATAAAAAAGGCACGTCCTACTAAGTTATGTTCAGGCACAAAACCCCATACACGGCTGTCAGCACTATTGTCTCGATTATCCCCAAACGCTAAGTAATGTCCCTTAGGCACTTCAAATTTAAAATTTTCTCCAGGTAAATCATGAATCAAAATGGAATGATTCGCATGACCTAGCGCCTCTTTAAATTCTTTTGCTTCAACCTGATGAATTTCATTCATGACGTATGGATATTTATCAACAAATGTCTGCTCTATTTTTTTATCATTAATATAAAGTGTTTTACTTTTATATTCAATCACATCCCCTGGAAGCCCTACCACACGCTTGATATAATCGATCGATGGTTTAGGCGGGTAGTGAAACACAAACACATCACCATGCTTTGGCTTATCTACTTCTATCATCGTGTAGTTCAAAATAGGTACACGAATACCATAACTAAATTTACTTACTAAAATAAAGTCGCCTGCTAAAAGTGTCGGCATCATCGAACCTGAAGGAATCTTAAAAGGCTCTGCAATGAATGAGCGAATAAAGAACACTAATAAAATCACAGGGAAAAAACTTTTTGAATATTCAACAAGGATAGGATCTTTTACATTCGCTGCTCTTTTTTTGCTTAAAACAAAAATATCGAGCAACCAAATAAGTCCTGTTATTGTTAAGACTATGACCATCACTAAAGCAAAAATCATTTTTCTTCCACCCTTAAAATAGCTAAGAACGCCTCTTGGGGAATTTCAACATTCCCAACCTGCTTCATGCGCTTCTTGCCCTCTTTTTGTTTTTCTAATAATTTCTTCTTACGCGAAATATCGCCTCCATAACATTTAGCCAACACGTTCTTTCGCATCGCTTTAACCGTTTCGCGGGCAATAACGTTAGCACCGATGGATGATTGAATGGCAACATCAAACATTTGTCTTGGGATCAGTTCACGCATTTTGGACGCCACTTCTCGTCCTCGATAAATACTATTTGAACGATGCACAATTAATGATAATGCATCGACACGGTCGCCATTCACCATAATATCAAGCTTGACTAAATCAGCTGCTCTAAACTCTAGAAATTCATAATCCATTGACGCGTAACCTTTTGAAATCGATTTCAATCGGTCAAAGAAATCGAGCACCACTTCATTAAGTGGCATCTCATAAGTGAGCATCACTTGACGGCCTAGGTATTGCATATTTTTTTGAATGCCTCGTTTACCATTACATAAGGTCATGACAGGGCCTACAT
The DNA here is from genome assembly GCA_947499625.1 of Methylophilaceae bacterium. GTDB lineage: Bacteria > Pseudomonadota > Gammaproteobacteria > Burkholderiales > Methylophilaceae > Methylopumilus. The sequence continues at coordinate 3,286 of CANMPB010000045.1, read as the reverse complement.
AGTCTTGTGGCATCAGTAAATTAATGAGAATAATCGGCTCACGAATTTCTTCGATGCGGGATGTGTCAGGTAATTTAGAAGGATTTTCGATTTGGGTAACTTCACCATCTCTTTTGAGAAGCTCATACACAACGGTCGGGGCTGTGGTGATTAAATCCATATCATACTCACGCTCTAAACGCTCTTGTACGATATCCATATGAAGAAGGCCTAAAAATCCACAACGGAATCCAAAACCTAAGGCCGTCGAATTTTCTGGCTCAAAACGAAGGGACGAATCATTTAAACTTAATTTTTCTAAAGCCGTTCTTAAAGCTTCGAATTGATTAGATTCCACGGGGTAGAGACCTGCAAACACTTGTGGTTTAACTTCTTTAAATCCGCTCAAAGCTTCGGCTGCAGGTTTGTCTACCAACGTCACCGTATCACCGACCTTAGCACTTGCAAGCTCTTTAATACCTGCAATAATAAAACCTACCTCACCTGCAGAGAGTGATTCTTTGCTTCTCGATTTTGGTGTAAAAACACCCACTTGCTCACAAAGATATTGATCGCCTGTCGCCATCAATTTAATTTTATCTTTTGGTTTTAAACCGCCATCAACCACACGCACTAACATCACAACACCCACGTAATTATCGAACCAAGCGTCAATGATAAGCGCCTTTAATGGTTTACTCTCATCTCCTCTTGGAGCTGGAACTTTAGAGATGATTGTTTCCAATACATCTCTAACACCTTCGCCTGTTTTAGCTGAGCAGCGAATCGCATCTGTCGCATCAATGCCAATCACGTCACCTATTTCCTCGATCACGCGATCTGGATCCGCAGATGGCAAATCAATTTTATTTAAGACAGGGGTCACTTCAACCCCTTGTTCAATCGCAGTATAACAATTCGCTACTGTCTGAGCTTCAACACCTTGGCTTGCATCAACCACTAGAAGTGCGCCCTCACAAGCGGCAAGAGAGCGGCTCACTTCATAAGTGAAATCGACGTGCCCGGGTGTGTCAATGAGATTGAGATTATATATTTTGCCGTCAAGCGCTTTATATTGAAGTGCCGCTGTTTGCGCCTTGATAGTAATACCTCGCTCGCGCTCGAGATCCATCGAATCTAAAACTTGCGCTTCCATCTCGCGATCAGATAAACCACCACAATATTGAATGATACGGTCCGCCAAGGTCGACTTACCGTGATCGATATGCGCGATGATTGAAAAGTTTCTAATGTTATCCATGAAGAATCATGATGCCTTCAGTTGCCTAATAACAAAGGCGCTTAAAACTCTTTAAGCGCCTTTGATTGAAAGCATGTATTTTACAACAAAGCTTTTAAACTAGCTGATTTTATCGCTCATTCGTGATCTTGACGGGCACATATAGTGTCTCGTCATTTCTTAAAATAAGAAGAGCTACCGTCTTGCCGTTAGGAATGGTAGACACTTCTTTGGCAAAATCTTCAGCACTTTCGACTTCGCCGTTGTTAAGCGCTAAGACAATGTCACCCCGACGAATACCAGCAGCTGCTGCTGAACCTTGCGCATCTAAAACTAGCAGACCTTTTTTGCCGTTCATTTTTTTACGCTGTTGAGGTGGCGCTTCTTTTAAAACTAGACCTAAACGATTCACGTCTGCTTTGTCAGGCGCCTTATTGCTTGCAATCACTTCGGCTTGATCGGATGGCATTTCACCGACTGTTAAGTTAAGTATTTTGATGCTACCTTTTCTGAAGACTTCAGCCACGACCGTTTTACCTGGTTTCGTATTGCCAACCGCTTTGGGCAAATCAGATGACATCTCAATCAACTTATTATCAAATTTTGTAATGACATCCCCCGGTTGCAGACCGCCCTTTTCTGCTGGTGCGCCTTTTTCAATCCCAGCGACCAATGCACCATTCGTATTTTTCATGCCGAAAGATTCAGAAAGTTCTTTGGTTACTTCTTGAATTGCAATGCCCAACCAACCACGAATCACTTTGCCATTAGTTTTAAGCTGATTCATGACGTCCATCGCAACATTGATAGGAATTGCAAATGAGAGCCCCATATAGCCACCGGTACGACTATAAATTTGCGAGTTAACCCCTATCACCTCACCTTTTAAATTAAATAAGGGGCCGCCTGAGTTACCTGGATTAATCGCCACATCCGTTTGAATGAAGGGGACAAAATTTTCTTGCGGTAATGCCCGGCCTTTAGCGCTGACGATACCCACTGTCATCGTATTTTCTAAACCAAAAGGGGCGCCGATCGCAGCCACCCATTCGCCCACTTTAATCGTGTCAGGATTTCCAATACTTACTTTCGGTAAGTTATTCGCATTCACTTTTAATACGGCGACATCCGTTCTTAAATCAATCCCGATAACTTTCGCTTTGAATTCTCGCTTGTCATTAAGCTTCACCATAACTTCATCTGCGTCTTTTACTACATGCGCATTCGTTAAAATATAACCGTCGGTCGTCACAATAAATCCGGACCCTGTGGCATAGACTTGTTTATCTGGAGCGGGCTGTTGTCCGCGACCATTATGAGGCGGCATACCTGGTGGCACTGGAATACCAAAACGCTTAAAAAATTCTTGCATCTGCTCATCTTCGGGCGATCCTTGGCCCATAGCATTCGCACGATTTTTTTGACTCGAGCTGATATTGACCACCACAGGGCTTTGTTTTTCTGCGAGCTCAGTAAAGTCTGGAAGATCTTTAGCCGCTAATCCAGTCACAAGTAAAAGCTGAAATATGCACACATAAAAAAGACGTCTCAACATAGTCTATATATTCCTTAAATGAATTATTTAAAACGAATCAATCTTGCTTCATTATAAAACATTTGCATCTTTTCGTTAATGACGCGCTTAATCATCATGACACCTAAAGATAATCCTAAAACTGCGCCTAACAATGAATAAAATTCGATCATATCTTTTGCAAAACTATTTGCAATCACCATGCCTAAAAACATTAGAAGAAGCGGGACGCCATAAAGCATGAGCGAACCTTTAAGCATAAACGTTTCATCAATACCTAAGATGACGACATCCCCTAACTTTGCATTCAAATCATTTCTTGTTTCAATGAAGCCTGATCGATGTGAAAAAATTTTTCCCCAAATTGAATTGCCACAACCTCTGACCTGTCCGCATAAACCGCATGGCTTAGTCCGAACTATTTCGAGTGTGACTCGATCTTTTGAAGTTTTAATGACAATGGCTTGTTCTTCGATCATTTAATGCGCTTTCATATCCTGAATCGAATTCGAAATTTTTTGAATAGTTGCTTT
>CANMPB010000044.1 GCA_947499625.1 Methylophilaceae bacterium | reverse complement strand
AGTCTTTTTAGGAAAGATATTCCTGCGTTTCATTATATGATCGCTGTGGCTGGAGGTAATTCAATTCGATGCAGCCCCTATGAACTCTTTGGAACTCAAGCACTCTCTGATGCAGCCCTTAAAGCATTAATTGAACGTAAGGCTTGCTTGCTTGCTAATCATGGAATGATTGTCATAGGTCGAGATATTGAAGAGACATTAAATATTACACATGAAGTTGAAAGACTTTGTGAACAATACACCTATGCGCTTCAGATAGGCTCTCCCGTTATTCTCTCTGATAAAGAAATGGACGAAGTTATTCAGCGATTTAAGTCTTACGGAAACTGGAATAAATCATAGCTATAACCGTCAAAAGTTTTGACGCTTCTGTAGCACACCCCTATTTCACCCCCGCTACTTTTGACCCACCCAAGCCCTCTGCAACGCCCACAATTACTGTAAAATATCACTTTCTGGGGGATTAGCTCAAAGGGTCAAGCAGCGGACTCTTAATTGATGTCTAGTGCTTAAAATCTCCTTATTACTGATATCTCGTAACACACCCCAATTCTAGTCCTGGTAAAATTCTCCTGCCTGAACCTGCTCGAACACAGTGTTTTCGAGTAAAATAAATTCATGAAATCCATCGCTTTAATTGACGTTAATAACTTTTATGTTAGTTGTGAAAGAGTATTTAATCCCAAGTTAGAAAATAAACCTGTAGTTGTATTAAGTAACAATGATGGGTGTGCCATCTCTCGCTCTAATGAGGCTAAAGAGCTTGGCATTAAAATGGGAACGCCTTGGTTTAAGCTTAAAGAGTTTGCCAAACAAGAGAATGTCACAGCGCTCTCCTCTAACTACACTTTGTATTTAGATATGAGTCATCGCGTAATGACATTACTGTCAAAGTTTAGCCCTGACCAAGAAGTCTATTCAGTAGATGAGTCATTCTTAGACTTAACCACATTTAAATCAAAAGATTTGATTAAGTATGGTCAACAAATTAAAACTAAAATTAAACAATGGACAGGCTTGCCTGTGTCTATTGGTATAGGCTCTACTAAAACCTTATCTAAGTTAGCTAATCATATTGCAAAGAAGAATCCATCATTTAAAGGTGTATGTAATCTAAATGTCATGGATCAAGACACCCTTGATACTTGGATGAGTCATTTTCCTGTTTCTGATGTGTGGGGTATTGGTAGGTCATTAGCACCTAAGCTTAATCAACTTGGCATCACATCTATCCTAGACTTAAAACATGCAGATCCTGACTATATTCGCCAACAGTTCAGTATCGTCCTTGAAAAGACTGTGCGTGAACTAAATGGAATAATGTGTATTGAATTAAAAGATGTAGAAGAGCCTAATAAAGAGATTATGGTATCTAGGTCATTTGGTAGACGAGTCAAAAACAAACAAGAACTTATTGAAGCTCTGACTTCATATACAAGTCGTGCCGCTGAAAGAATGAGAAAACAAGAGTCTGTAGCGACATCTTTATATGTCTATGTCAGAACAAGTCCCCATGACGATAAGAATCAATATGCTAATGGAGTCAATATTCCTTTATTCCAACCCAGTGATGACACCATGGTATTAACCAATGCTGCCTTATTAGGATTAAATTACATTTATCGTGATGGTTTTGATTATCAAAAAGCAGGCATTACTCTTTGTAATTTAACTTCCAAACATAAAGTACAAGGTAATCTATTTAATAATACTATTTCAAACACTCGTATGAAAGTCTTGGACACCATCAATCAAAGATGGAAAGGTAAACTAAAGTTAGGCAGTGAAGGTGTGACAAAAGAATGGGAAATGCGAGCTAACTTTAAATCAAAAAACTATACAACCAACTGGGATCAGTTAATCATCGCCCACTAAATCAAGATCATCAAAAGTTTTGACGGTTATATTCAATAAAACTTATTAAGAGCGTAGCTGTAAAAAGTAGCATCAAAAAAATAAGAATAAATCTGATATTTTCTATCGAGATTTTTAATGGTAAGTAATCAGAAACAAATTTCTGAATTGTTTTAAGTATTTTCATTTGTAATAATTAGAGAAGACATAGCCCCATTAAAGAGGCTATTAAATAAGTTCGCGAAAGTTATTTTAGGAGGTCTTAGGAATGAAAATCATACAGTAACTTTTAAAGGGTAAATGTATACCTTAAATAGCATTTAGTAATGTTCTGAAAATTATTAATCATCGCCTGCAATGGCAATATCAATCTTTAACTCATAAGCATATCGCTTAATAACAATTTTCCTAATTTCAGCTGCTTGGAGAATTTCATAATTATTATTTTCAATTGCCTCAAGTTGTCTCGAGTTTGAACAAATGGACTGTGCAAGTTCATCTAGCGTTCTATTTTGCTTTAGCCGAGCTTCTTTTAAGATCTCACCGTTAAAATTTATTTTTGTAAACATTTTATATAGGCTCCAAACTATATGTTTGCTTGATATTTCTCTGTACACCATTACTGACAAAACCATAAAACAATGAATGTTATTATTCTAAAAGAATTGGATTAATCGTATTAGCTGCAAACATTTAACGCTTTGTAACACAAACCTATTCCACGCTTGCACAAATACCTCGCTCCTTGAGCCTGCTAGAACATTATCGTATTGACTTATCAAATGAGAATGATTATCATTTAGGTATGAGAGCTAATAAAAAATCAAAAAACCTCAATAAATCATTAGCTTACCTATTAATTGCCAGTTTAATTCCCTGTCTATCAATTGCTGAAACTGTTAAAAAAAATAAATTAGAGACCGAAAACATTGAGCTTCATGAAATTGAAGTTAAAGACCATCTTGCAAAAACGTATCTTAAAAAAAGAACAAGCACGGCAACAAAAACAGATACGCGAATTCGCGATATCCCTCAATCAATTTCAGTAATTACTGACGAACAAATAAAAGATCAATCTCTTTTAGGTTTGTCGGATGCAATTAAATACTCTCCTGGTGTCATGGCAGGACAAGGGGAAGGTAATCGAGACAGTGTTTGGTTTAGAGGCAACCAAAGCTCATCCGATTTATTTGTTGATGGTGTAAGGGATGATGTTCAATATTACCGAGATCTCTACAACATAGATCGCGTTGAAGTATTGATGGGGCCTAATGGTATGATTTTCGGTCGTGGTGGGGTTGGCGGAGTAATTAATCGCGTTGTCAAAGAGGCTCATTGGGAAAGTAAAAATGAATTCAAGGTGCAAGGCGGCGCATATGACCATAAACGCTCATCAATAGATCTTAACAACGGCATTAATGAAGCAATTGCTGTAAGAATAAACGCTATGATTGAAGACTCAGGCAGCTTTAGACAGGGTGTTGAAAGCGAAAAAAAAGCCATCAATCCTACCTTTACATTTAAGGCTTCAGATAAAACAAAAATTATTGTAGGTATGGAATACTTTAACGATAGAAGAGTAAGCGATAGAGGCATTCCGTCTGTCAGCAATGGACTTCAAAGCTTCCCATATCCAACGAGTCGTTCAACTTTCTTTGGAAACGCTTCTCAAAGTCCACAAGAAGCCATAGTTAAAAATGGCTATGCAATTTTTGATCACACTTTCGACAATGGTGTGAGTGTTAAAAACCACACACGATTTTCTGATTATGATAAATATTATCAAAACGTATATGCAAATAGTTCAGTTCAAACTAACGGCACACTTACGATTGATGGTTATTACGACAACACACAAAGACAAAATTTTTTCAACCAAACTGATTTAACTTATACCTTCAAGACTGGATCAATTTCACATAAACTACTTACAGGCATAGAAATTGGATTTCAAGCAAATGAAAACTACAGAATATTAGCCACTCCTAATCCTAATATTGCAGCTTCCAATCCATTTGCATTACTAACATTTAATTCTTCCAGAAGTCGCAACACATCCACTGACGTTTCTAATCAGGCCATATATTTTCAGGATCAAATATATTTAAATGAAAAATTTCAAATTATCGCGGGCTTACGTTATGATCAATTTAAAACTAAATTTAATGATAGCGTTACTGTTGCAAATAGCGCCACCATCAATGATCAATTTATTTCTCCTAGAGTTGGTTTAGTATATAAACCTATAGAGCCTGTTTCTTTATACACAAACTATAGCTTAAGTTATCTCCCAAGAACTGGAGAACAATTAACATCACTAACTTCTAGCATTAAATCATTTGATCCAGAAAAATTTACAAATATTGAGCTTGGACTTAAGTATGACTTTTTACAAAGCTTTTCAATTAGCTCTTCTATTTATCATTTAGAAAGATCGAAGATGGCAATTACAGATCCTTCAAGCCCTACAAATATTATTATTGTAGATGGTCAAGTTACAAAAGGTTTTGAATTGGGTCTTGCAGGTAAATTGTTTGATTCATACAGTATGTTCGGAGGCTACACTTATCAAGACGCAGAAATTACAAAAACTCAAGGTACTGGAAACACTCAAATTACATCAGGCGCATCTTTAGGTCATGTACCAGAACATACATTTTCGTTATGGAATAAATATGAAATGGATGAAACATGGAGTGCGGCTTTAGGCGTTGTCAGTCGAAGTGACATGTTTGCTGCTACCCCAACGACATCAACCGCAGTAAAACTGCCCGGATATGCTCGATTAGATGCTGCTATTTATGCAAATATAAATAAGCAAACTAAACTTCAATTAAATATTGAGAATTTACTTGATAAAACTTACTATCAGTCCGCTCATAACAATAACAACATTATGTATGGTTACCCCCTCACTGCAAGAGCAACACTTACATATACATTTTAAAAAAAATTCAACTTACGCCAAAAAGCATATGAATAGTAAAAAACTTTTAACGGTTATCAATAGCCTTTAAGAGCAAACGATTGATTGACGGCAAAAGCATATGGGCAATTGTAAGAGCCATTAAAATAGAAAAAATGATACTTAAATAGTTAATTTTAAGACCCTCAAGGAGAATGTAGTAGGAAAAAAAAGTAACCGGCAACGTAAAAAAAATTAGAAGTATGAAGTCACCTAAAGATTTAATTCCAATATTAATTAATGCTCTAAGACCATGTAAAAAGCAGAAATAGAAGGTAAACCAATAAAGTGGCTGTAAAAAACTGGCAAG
>CANMPB010000043.1 GCA_947499625.1 Methylophilaceae bacterium | reverse complement strand
TTCATATCATCTAAGATCGATTGAATTTCGATGAGTTTTTTGGCATTGCTTGTTGCAATGACGATTTGGTTCTTCATGAAATTACTTTAAAACATTTTTTTGTAATTGAATGAGGTCTTTAATGCCCAGCGCTGCAAGGTCAGACATCTGGTCCATCATTTCGCGCGAAAAAGGTGTGCCTTCTGCGGTGCCTTGAATTTCCACAAACCCCCCTGAGCCTGTCATGACGATATTCATGTCTGTGTCACAACTTGAATCTTCAATGTAATCCAAATCTAATAGCGGGTTTCCTTCATGGAGCCCTACAGAAACTGCTGCCACAGAATCAATCAGCGGCGATTCTAAAACCAGTTTTTTATCCATTAAATGTGTAATGGCATCATGCACTGCAACATAAGCACCCGTAATACTAGCTGTGCGTGTGCCGCCATCGGCTTGAATGACGTCGCAATCAATTTGAATGGTGCGCTCGCCCAGTTTTTTTAAATCAATAATCGCGCGCAAGCTTCGTCCAATAAGACGTTGTATTTCTTGAGTCCGACCGGATTGTTTTCCGCGTGCGGCCTCTCTATCCATTCTCGATCCTGTTGATCTCGGGAGCATGCCATACTCAGCTGTAATCCAGCCTTGACTTTGACCCTTTAAAAAAGAAGGTACTTTTTCATCAATACTTGCAGTGCAAAGCACATGCGTATCACCAAATTTAATCAAGACGGAGCCTTCTGCATGTTTTGTGTAATGCCTAATAATTTCAACTGGTCTTAATTGGTTGTGAGCGCGTTGATTTAATCTCATAGTCTTCTTCCTCGATAGAATCGTCATTATAAGCTAGCTTTAATTGATTGATATCTTGCCATTTAAAGGTTTTAGTCGCAAATGCAACTATAGATTGATAAAATGACATTTAAACATCGAATTGGATACGTTATGGCTTTAAGTATGACCGGTTTTTCCTTTAGAGAAGCAGATACAGAGCAAGGTATTTTGCTCCTTGAATTTCGATCTTTAAATAATCGCTATCTAGAGCTCCAGGTTAAATTGGATGAATCGCTTAGGTCTTTTGAGCCCATGATTCGCGATGTCATATCAGCCGAAATTAAAAGAGGCAAAGTAGATTGCAGAATTTATTTTAAATCGAAAAGCAATGCGCTTGATGTTAAAAACGTAGACCCTGATAAATTAAAACAATTAGCCAATTCAGTGAATGAAATTGGAAAACATTTTCTTCATATACAACCTATCAACCCACTCGATATTCTTAAAACAAGCGAAATCATGCACGATCAATCGCTTGATATAAATTTACTTGAACAAGATCTTAAAAAAAATCTCAAAGAAGCTCTAATAGAAATTCAAGCGTCTAAAGCGCGCGAGGGTGAAAAGCTACAAAAAATTTTATTAGATAAACTCAAAGAGATTGAAATCTTAGCAGGAGAGGCTAAGAAAATATTACCCACTTTAATTAAAGAGTATCAAAGCAAAATTGAGAACAAATTTAAGGAAGCTTTAATTGCAATCGATGAAGATCGACTGAAACAGGAGTTTCTTATTTTCATGCAAAAGATGGATATCGATGAAGAGCTTAATCGGCTTTCTTCACATATTGATGAAGTCAGACGGTTGCTTAAAATAGATGGCCAAATCGGTAAAAAACTAGATTTTATGATGCAAGAACTGAATCGCGAGGCGAATACTTTAGGTTCGAAATCTATTTCACCTAAAACGTCACAAATATCAGTTGATTTAAAAGTTTTGATTGAGCAAATGCGTGAACAAATTCAGAATATTGAATAATAAAGACTAAAGAATACCTATGAGCCAAGGCCATTTATTTATTATTGCAGCAGCTTCCGGTGCAGGCAAGACGACACTTGTAAAAGCATTATTAAATAAAGATGGAGATCTTCAAGCTTCTGTATCTCACACAACCCGTAAACCTCGGCCAGGCGAAGTCGATGGTGTGGATTATCATTTTGTTGATGAAGCGACTTTTTTAGATTTGAAGAAGCAAGGAGAATTTTTAGAATCCGCCGAATGCCATGGTGGTATGTATGGCACAAGTAAGAAATCAGTGCAGTCTATTCTTGATCAAAAGAAAGACGTGATTCTAGAAATCGATTGGCAAGGTGCCCAGGCTCTCAAAGCCCAATTTAAGGAGGCTGTGTCAATCTTTGTATTGCCACCTTCTGTTGAAACACTCGCTGAAAGATTAAACAACCGCGGACATGACAGTGAAGAGACGATTGCAATGAGACTTGCGGTTGCGCGAGAAGAGATGGGCCATGTAGATGAGTTCGATTATGTTACAATCAATGATGACTTTGAAGTAGCGCTCCACGATCTTATGGCCATTATTCGATCCACTCGATTGATGTGTCATATTCAGCTGACACGACATAGCCACTTAATTAAAAACTTGACTTGAAATTTGGAGAAATAACATGGCACGAATTACAGTAGATGATTGTTTAGAGATGATTCCTAATCGCTTTAAACTTACTTTAGCTGCCGCTTACCGCGCAAGACAATTAGCCAATGGCGCTGAAGCATTAGTGAGCACACATGGCTTAAGAGACAAGCCTACGGTATTAGCATTAAGAGAAATCGCAGCAGGTAAAGTTGGTCTTGATATCTTAAATAGAAAAACAACGTACTAATTTCTTAAACAGGGCTTTAAGCCCCCTCAAGAGAAAAAGACCATGGCTAGTACCGCTCATTTTAATAAAGCGGATGCTCAAAAAACACCGCCACTTCCGTTACTGCCCGTCGATAACGAAGCGTCCGAACTCACAATCCTTCTTAAGACCTATTTAAAGACGAAAGACATCCAAAAGATATGGGATGCCTATCGATTTAGCGAAGAAGCACATCATGGCCAATCCAGAAGAAGTGGTGAAGCTTATATTGTGCATCCTGTGGCTGTGGCATGTACTTTAGCTAAACTTCATCTCGATGCCCCTACCATTCTTGCGGCTCTTCTTCATGATGTTGTTGAAGATACGACCATTACCAATAAAGAAATTGAAAAGAAATTTGGTAAACAAGTCTCCGTATTAGTCGATGGTTTATCTAAGCTCGATAAAATTGAATTTCAAGATGCGACAGAAGCGCAAGCCGAAAATTTTAGAAAAATGTTATTGGCGATGTCACATGACGTCCGAGTCATTTTAGTAAAGCTAGCTGACCGCCTTCACAATATGCAAACGCTAGATGTTTTAAGCCCTGAAAAACAAAAACGTATCGCACAAGAAACACACGATATTTATGCCCCCATTGCAAATCGGTTGGGTTTAAACACCATCTACCAAGAACTTGAAGATTTAAGTTTTAAACACCTCTACCCCATGCGCTATCGTGCAATTCAAAAAGCTATGAAAGCTTCTCGAGGCAATCGGCGCGAAGTGGTTGAGAAAATTACAGCAGCGATCCAACAAAAATTAACTGAGATGAAAATGGATGCTGAAGTTACGGGGCGAGAAAAGAATACTTACAGCATTTATAAAAAGATGAGCGAAAAAGGCATGTCTTTTGCTCAGATTAATGACATCTATGCCTTTAGGATTATTGTTAAAGAAGCGAATGACGCTTATTCTGCATTAGGTGCACTCCATAGCTTATATAAACCACTCCCAGGTAAATTTAAAGATTACATTGCCATTCCAAAAGCGAATGGCTATCAATCGCTGCATACAAGTTTATTTGGACCATTTGGTACACCCATTGAAGTCCAAATTCGTAGTGAAAAAATGCACAAACTGGCAGAAGCAGGTGTTGCAGCGCATTGGCTTTATAAAACCAAAGACGCACACTTGACTGAACTTCAACTACAAACACATCAATGGCTAAAACGTCTTTTAGAAATTCAATCAGATAGTGCCGATTCGCTGGAATTCTTAGAGCATTTAAAAGTCGATCTTTTCCCTGACGAGGTTTATGTATTCACGCCCAAAGGAAAAATTCTAGCATTACCAAAAGGCTCAACCGCAGTTGATTTTGCATACGCGGTGCATAGTGATGTGGGCAATTGTTGTGTGGCTGCAAAATATAATCAAGAACTCGTCCCTCTTCGTGCTGAAGTCCATAACGGCGATCACATAGAAATTATTACGGCCCCCTTAGCAAAACCTAATCCTGCTTGGCTTAATTTTGTGATTACAGGAAAAGCAAGATCACATATTAGACAATATTTAAAATCGATTAAATCAGAAGAGTCCTCAAGACTTGGTGAGGGTATGCTCAATCAAGCGCTCAAGGCTCTTCATATCAGCCCGTCATCCATCAAAGAATCTCATTGGAAAAAGTTAATCAGTGATTATGGCGTTAAAACCAAAGAAGAGATTTTGGCTGAAATTGGTTTGGGGAAACGCATGAACGTGATGGTAGCTCATCAATTGATTAGTTTTATGGATGGGGTGAGTCATGTTAAGGGCAACCATAAGCAATTGGATGTCATCACCATTAAAGGCTCTGAAAGTATGGCGATTCAATTGGCAACATGTTGTCATCCGATTCCAGGTGACCCTATTTTAGGATTTATTAATAAAGATAAAGGGCTGGTGGTTCATACCCATGATTGTTTATCCATTCGTAAATTTAAACTTGACCCTGATAAATGGTTAGATGTTGAATGGGATCCAAATCCAGATCGCTTATTTAAAGTGAATCTTCAAATCATGGTCTTAAATGAGCGCGGTATGTTAGCTAAGATCTCATCTGTTATTGCAGAATCAGATTCAAATATTGATAATGTGAATGTAGAAGAATCCGATGGCGGACATTTCGTGAATGTTAATTTTATTGTGCAAGTGCATAACCGTATTCATTTAGCAGATCTCATGCGAAACTTAAGGAAGATTAGTAATATTTCGAGAATTAGTCGCGTCAAAATGAAAACCTCTTAAGCAAATTTATACATAAGAAAGATTAAAAGAAATGACAAAAGAAATTATTCAAACTAAACATGCTCCAGAAGCAATTGGTACATACTCTCAAGCCGTCAAAACAGGAAATACTATTTACTTGTCAGGGCAAATTGCACTCGACCCTCAATCTATGAAATTAGTCGAGGGCATTGAGGCACAAATTCATCAGGTATTTAAGAATTTAAAATCAGTCGTTGAGGCTTCTGGAGCAAAAATAAGTGACATCGTGAAAATTAATATCTACTTAACAGATTTGTCGCATTTTGCTTTGGTCAATACCGTCATGGGCGAATATTTTACAAAGCCTTATCCAGCAAGAGCTGCGGTAGGTGTTGCATCATTGCCTAGAAATGCACTTATCGAAGCTGATGGTGTTGTCGTTATTTAAATTATTTCTATTTTAAGAGCATTTCAATCTGACTTCTCTAGCCGAGCTTAAGCTCTTTACCCCTTCTGTATTAAATAAGCTCAAAAAGTTGGGCCTTGAAGATGTCTTTAGTTTAG
>CANMPB010000042.1 GCA_947499625.1 Methylophilaceae bacterium | reverse complement strand
TTATCAATGAGCCTACCGCAGCTGCACTTGCTTTTGGTTTAGATAAACAAGAGGGTGATCGAAAGATTGCAGTATACGACTTAGGTGGCGGGACCTTTGACGTATCAATTATTGAAATTTCTACTGTGGATGGCGAACATCAATTTGAAGTGCTCTCAACAAACGGAGATACATTCCTTGGTGGTGAAGACTTTGATAATCGCTTAATAGATTTCTTGGCGGATGAGTTTAAAAAAGAAAACGGACTCGATTTAAGAAATGACTTACTTGCTAAGCAACGTCTTAAAGAAGCAGCTGAGAAAGCAAAGATTGAACTTTCAAGCAGTCAACAAACTGAAGTTAATCTTCCTTATATTACAGCTGATGCGAGCGGCCCAAAACATCTTGTCGTTAAAATCACACGCGCAAAATTTGAGTCTATTGTCGATGATCTTATTGAAAGAACAATTGAGCCCTGCAAAGTTGCAATGAAAGATGCAGGCGTTACTGGTAGCGACATAGCAGATATCATTTTAGTGGGTGGACAAAGCCGTATGCCTAAAGTCCAAGAGAAAGTAAAAGATATTTTTGGTAAAGAGCCTAGAAAAGATGTGAATCCTGATGAAGCGGTAGCTGTGGGCGCTGCAATTCAAGGGGGCGTTCTTCAGGGCGATGTAAAAGATGTATTGCTGCTTGATGTAACTCCTTTGAGTTTAGGTATTGAAACACTAGGAAGTATCATGACTAAACTTATTAAGAAAAATACAACAATTCCTACGAAAGCATCTCAAGTATTTTCAACAGCGGAAGATAATCAAAATGCTGTGACAATTCATGTGCTTCAAGGTGAGCGAGAGATTGCTTCAGGCAATAAGAGCTTAGGTCAATTTAATTTGACTGATATACCTCCAGCACAAAGAGGTGCGCCGCAAATTGAAGTGACATTCGATATCGATGCCAACGGTATCTTGCATGTATCAGCTAAAGATAAAGCTACCGGCAAAGAAAATAAGATTACGATTAAAGCAAATAGCGGACTTAGCGAAGAAGAAATTAAAAAAATGGAAGATGATGCAGTTAAGTACGCTGATGAAGACCGTAAAATTAGAGAACTTGTGGATGTTAAAAATTCTGCAGATGGCATGATTCATTCAGTAAAAAAATCAATCACCGATCATGGGGATAAATTAGATGCTGCAGAAAAAGAAAAAATTGAATCTGCTATAAAATCTTTAGAAGAGTCTTTGAAGACTGAAAACAAAGAAGAGATTGAGGCTAAAACAAAAGAGCTTATGGAGACATCGCAAAAGCTAGGTGAGAAAATATATGCTGAACAACAAGCACAACAACCTAACTCTAGCTCAGCACCTCAGGAAGAAAAGACGGTTGACGCTGAAGTTGTGGATGCTGAGTTTGAAGAAGTAAAACAAGACAAATAAGATAAATAACTTTTAACCACTAAAACAACATCATAAATTTTGATGTTGTTTTATTTTTTGAAAAAATATCATGGCGACCAAAAAAGATTATTACGAGACTCTTGGTGTATCTCGTGACGCTTCAGAAGATGAAATAAAAAAAGCTTATCGCAAGCTTGCGATGAAATTTCATCCTGATCGCAATCCTGATAATCCAAAAGCTGAAGAAAATTTTAAAGTAGCTAAAGAAGCTTACGAAATACTTTCGGACTCACAAAAAAGAGCAAGTTACGATCAGTATGGTCATGCAGGTGTAGATCCGAGCATGGGCGGCCAAGGATCTGCAGGATTTTCAGACTTTAACGATGCCTTTGGTGATATTTTTGGTGATATTTTTGGTGGAAGTCGTGGCGGTCAAAAGTCTAATGTATATCGCGGAGCTGATCTTCGTTACAACATGGAAATCAGTTTAGAAGATGCCGCAAAGGGCACGGAAACAAAAATACGTATTCCTGTTATGACTTCTTGTGATCCATGTAAAGGGACTGGCGCTAAACCTGGCACACAACCTGTCTCTTGTGATACATGCAATGGTCATGGCCAAGTCCGAATGCAGCAGGGGTTTTTCTCTGTTCAGCAAACATGTCCTAAGTGTCATGGAACAGGAAAAACTATCAAAGAACCATGTTCGGCTTGTCATGGAGCCAGTCGTGTCAAACAAACTAAAACACTATCCGTTAAAATTCCTTTAGGTGTAGATGAAGGCGATCGTATTCGATTGTCAGGTGAAGGTGAGTCTGGGATTAATGGTGGCCCCCCGGGAGATCTTTACGTTGTAGTTCATCTTAAAAAACATGATTTATTTGAACGTGATGGTGGAAATTTGCATTGCGAAATGCCAATCAGCTTTTCTACTGCAGCCCTTGGTGGCGAAATTGAAGTACCAACTTTAGACGGACATGCAAAAATGAAAATTCCTGCTGAAACACAAACAGGCGCTGTTTTTAGATTGAAAGGCAAAGGCATTAAGCCATTAAGACAAAATGTACCTGGCGATCTTCATTGTCATGTTTCTATAGAAACTCCTGTAAAGCTCACAGACAGGCAAAAAGAATTATTAAAAGAACTTGAAGAGATTAATCAATTAGATCGAGGCAAACACAGCCCAAGGTCAAAAGGTTGGCTTGATAAAATGAAAGGCTTGTTTGATTGATTAAAAGGTGCCTGCTTGAATTAATTCAATTTTATAGTCATCTGGATCTTCAATAAAAGCAATGACCGTTGCCCCATGTTGCATTGGGCCGGCTTCCCGAATAACTTTTCCACCCTTACTTTTAATTAGTTCACAAGTTTTATATGCGTCTTCAACTTCAATTGCAATATGCCCAAAAGCGTTACCTTTATCATATGTTGTGACACCCCAATTATAAGTAAGCTCAATCACAGCATGGTCTTTTTCATCTCCGAATCCCACAAAGGCTAATGTAAATTTCCCCTCTGGATATTCATGACGTCTTAAGAGTTTCATTCCTAAAATATTAGTATAAAAAGTGATTGATTTTTCTAAATCGCTGACACGAATCATGGTATGAAGGACGCGCATAGCTAATTTACTTTGTCTTTTTGCAGGTAATGATATTTGAGCATAAGATCTTCTTTAGACTCCTTATATTCCGGATTGAGAGGAATACAATCTGCGGGACATACCTCCTGACATTGAGGTCTATCAAAATGCCCAACACATTCTGTACATAACTGTGGATTAATTTCGTAAATGTGAATGCCCTGATAAATTGCATTATTTGGACATTCAGGCTCACATACGTCACAGTTAATACATTCGTCCGTAATCATTAAAGCCATGATTAACGTCCAGTTTTTTTCATGGCTTCCTTGACGATTGGAGATACAAATTGCTCTATATTTCCGCCCAAAGTAGCGACTTCCCTAACTAAGCTCGAAGAGACAAAAGTAAATTGCTCGGAAGGTGTTAAAAAAAGCGTTTCAACATTTGGATATAATTTACGATTCATGCCTGCTAATTGAAACTCATATTCAAAATCAGAAACGGCTCTGAGTCCTCTAATCACTACGTGAGCATTTTGCACTTCAACAAAGTCCATTAAAAGCCCATTAAAACCAATAACTTCAATTTCTTTATGCTCAGAAAATACAGCCTTTACTAAGCCTACCCTCTCCTCAAAAGAGAAAAAGCATTTTTTACTTGCATTAGAGGCGACAGCTACAATAATTTTATCGAAAATTCTTGTGGCACGATGGGCAATATTCTCATGACCTAATGTAATCGGGTCAAACGTTCCGGGATAAATGGCAATAGATAGGTTAGATTGAGTCATTATTTTTTAATGTAACAAGATGATAAAAGACATTACCCGCTTTTCTTTTTTTTGCAATATTAAATACGCTATATTCTTTTATGCTAGCTTCTGATTCAAAGTATATTAGCCCATCCTCCGTTAAATGGTTAGCTAATTGAGGAAATAATTTATCTTCCCAGCCCTCATTAAAAGGTGGATCACAGAAAATAATATCGAACTTAGTATTATTCTTTTCAAGAAACGTAAGCGCATCCGTGAGTTGAAGAACTGCTCCTTCTGCCTGAAGGAGCTTTTGATTTTCTTGAATCATTTTGAAAACTTGAGGGGATTTTTCAATCATAACTACATTTATAGCGCCCCTGGAGAGAGATTCAAAGCCGATGACCCCGGAGCCCGAAAAAAGATCTAAACAAATTTTACCGGTTAAATCTTGTCCTAACCAATTAAATAAAGTCTCTCTAACCCTTCCTGGGGTAGGTCTTAGTTCAGGGGCGTCAATAAAAGAAATATTTTTTCTTTTCCATGCTCCGCCAATAATTTTGACTTGATTTTTTACTATTTTCAAAAACTATTCTGCACCAACAATAATAGTCGTAAGTTTATTAGGATCAATCTTATTTTTAAATGCTGTCTTTATTTGACTAATAGTTACTTTATTAATTTCTTGTATGTAATTATCGATATAAGAAATAGGTAAATTATAAAAAGCGATCATACTCAGATAATCAACAATTTTTGCGTTACTATCAAGCCTTAAAGGGAATCCGCCGACCAAATTTTGTTTTGCGGCAACAAGTTCTTTTTCGGATGGCCCCTCATCGATAAATTTTTTGACAGTGCTATTCACAATAGCAAGCGCTTCATCTGCTTGTTCTTTTTTTGTTTGCAACCCAATTTCAAGCGGGCCTTCAGCGTAGAGAGGCATAAAGTAACTATACACACTATAAACTAATCCTTTTTTTTCTCTAACCTCCTCAGTTAGCCTTGATACAAAACCACCACCACCTAAAATATAATTGCCGACATATAGAGGAAAATAATCTTTTTCTCCGCGCTTTAATGCAGGCATGCCCATTAAAATATGAGCCTGTTTTGCGGGGTGTTGTATTTTTTTAACTCCAACATAATTTGGACCTGTCACGGGACTGATATTGTGCTTTGTAATTCCTTGAGGCAATCCTTGACTGATTGATTCACTTATTTTTCTGGCCTCATCAGCGCTAAGATCGCCAACAATTACAATCGAGGCTTCAGATGATAAATAGTAGTTTTTATAAAATTGTTTCAAATCTTCTTGATTCAGCTTTTGAAGTGTATCTGTGCTGCCAGCTTCATCATGTGCATAAGGATGGTCACCGTAAATAGATTTCATGAATGCCAAATTAGCAATTGTTTCTGGCTGAGTCATTGATTGCTTAATACTTGCAATAATTCTATTTTTTTCTCTGTCTATCACTGGCACTGGAAAATCGGGCGAATGAATTACATTTTTAAAAAGAGTAAGCGCTTTGTCTTTTTGTGAAGAGGAGCTTAAGGTTCTTAATTTAAAATAGGCTCTATCGAGATCAACACCCCCGTTAATAACTGCTCCAATATCTGAAAATTGATTAGCTAACTTTTCCTCATTAATACCTGCAGCTCCCAAACCCATAAGGTGGCGAGTTAAATTAGCAAGGCCTTCTTGGCCAAAAGGATCTTGGGCGCTACCTGCAAAAAAATTTATATTGATATCAAGTATAGGAAGATCATGATTCTCAACAAAAAAAACTTTTCCCCCTGCTTGCGTATTCCATGTATCAATTTTTAATGCAGCATAA
>CANMPB010000041.1 GCA_947499625.1 Methylophilaceae bacterium | reverse complement strand
ATTACTGCCAATTAAGAGATATTGATCAAATTGACCCATTGTCTCAATGCGACCACCTAACCAAGGTGAGCCTTGATGCTTGATTGAAAAATCAGATTGACGAATACGATGATCAATATGCGGTGACTTTAATGTGCTACTTATTTTCTTAGCTAACAATCCCTCTTCAATCGTACTTTGAGGTGATATTAAGATACCTAATTCTTCAGGCCCATTATGATCTATGATATGTTTTAATTTTTCACTCACTAGTGCTAAAGCAGTTTCCCAATCCGATTCTTTCCATTGGCCCTTTTCTTTAATCATAGGAACTTGTAAGCGATCTTCGCTATTTAAGCCTTCATATGAAAAACGATCACGATCAGAAATCCAGCATTCATTAATAGACTCGTCTTCACGAGGAAGCATTCTGATTACTTTGTTTTGTTTAATATGAGCTTCAAGAGGTGAGCCCAGACCATCATGATGAGCGAAGGTTGGTCTTCTGATTAACTCCCATGTACGCGCTTTATATCTAAATGGTTTACTTGTAAGTGCACCTACAGGACATAAATCAATAATATTGCCGGAGAGTTCTGACTGAATAGAGCGGTCAACGTAGGCGGTAATTTCTGAATGCTCACCTCGGCCAACCATGCCTAGTTCCATCATACCGCCCACTTCTTGCAAAAATCTTACACATCGCGTGCATTGAATGCATCGGGTCATGTCTGTTGAAATAAGAGGGCCTATATTTTTATTAAATACCACGCGTTTTTCTTCCTTATAACGTGTTTGGCCACCACCAAATGCAACGGCAGTATCTTGAAGTTCACACTCACCACCTTGATCGCAAATTGGGCAATCTAGAGGATGATTGATGAGTAAAAATTCCATGACACTTTGCTGTGCCTCGGTAGCTATTTTAGATTTTGTTGAAACCTTCATGCCATCTGCAACTTGCGTAGCGCATGCGGGTAATGGTTTATTAAATTTTTCTACTTCAACCAGACACATGCGGCAATTTGCAGCGATCGATAATTTTTTGTGATAGCAAAAACGAGGAATTGGAATGCCTGCTTTATCAGCAGCAGCAATGATCGTCGTATTTTTTTCTACTTTGATCTTCTTGCCATCAATTTCAATTGTGATTGTCATTTATGTTTAATCATTGAATGACCATGTTGAATAAAATATTCAAACTCAGGTCTAAAGTGCTTAATAAAACTCAATACAGGTGTAGCAGCTGCATCGCCCAAAGCGCATATTGTTCTGCCAGAAATCTTTTTGCTAACATCCGTTAAAAGATCGAGATCTTCCATGGTCCCTTTGCCATCCACAATTCTTTTGATGACTCGATAAACCCAGCCTGTCCCTTCACGGCAAGGTGTGCATTGACCACAAGATTCTTCATAAAAGAAATAAGAAAGACGTTTTAAAGCGCTGACCATGCAAGTAGAATCATCCATGATAATCACAGAGCCAGCTCCTAAACTTGAACCAATCTTTTGCAATCCATCATAATCCATTGTGGCATTTTCAATGAGCGCTGCTGGCACAACCGCTGTGGAAGGTCCGCCAGGAATGACTGCTTTTAATTTTCTTCGACGCCAAACACCACCAGCCATATTTAACAACTCACTAAAAGGCGTGCCCATTTTAATTTCATAATTACCTGGCATTTCAACATGGCCTGATACAGAAAATAATTTAACACCCCCTGAGTTTTCGACGCCTAAATCTTGAAAGGCCTGACCGCCATGCTCTAAAATCCACGGGACTGACGCAAATGTTTCAGTATTATTCACATTGGTAGGTTTGCCGTAAATACCATAAGTCGCTGGGAAAGGTGGTTTATAACGCGGCTGTCCCTTTTTACCTTCAATCGATTCAATGAGAGCTGTTTCTTCGCCGCATATATAAGCGCCATATCCATGCACTGCATACAAATCAAAACTAAAATCTGAACCCAAAATGTCTTCGCCTAAAAATCCATGAGCTCCCGCTTCATCGAGTGCTTTTTCAAAAAGCTCGTATTCATGCCAGATCTCACCATGAATATAGTTATAACCAGTGCGAGTCCCCATAACATAGGCTGCTATCAGCATGCCTTCGATGAGTTGATGAGGATTGTATCTAAGAATATCGCGATCTTTAAATGTGCCAGGCTCCCCCTCGTCTGAGTTACATACAAGATATTTAATCCCATCGTAATCGCGGGACATAAAAGACCATTTCATAGCAGTTGGGAATCCTGCACCACCGCGACCTCTTAATCCTGATATTTTTAATTCAGCTAGAATTGTTTCAGGCTTTATTTTGTTTTTAAGAATTTTTTTAAGCTGCTCATAGCCACCTACTTTTAAATAGGTACTTATAGAGCCTGGATCGTCATGAACCATCGTTCTTAGGCAAACCAAATCTTGATTGGGAAAAATTTTAGACGGCTTAATGATGTCGATTTGCATGTCCATTTATTTAAGGCTCGCTATAAGCTGGTCAACTTTTTCAATCGTTAAATGTTCATGCATGGTGTGATTATTCACTAGGCATAATGGTGCCCCACCGCATGCTCCCATACACTCACCCTCTTTGAGTGAAAACTTTTTATCTTTGGTCAATTCTCCAAAGCCAATGGCCAATTTCTTTTCTAAGTGCTGCACAATTTCATCAGAATTTCTTAGCATGCATGAAATATTGGTGCATATAGTAATTTGATACTTGCCTTTTGATTCTAAATTGAACATGTTATAAAAAGTTGCAACTTCCATCACTGCAATTTCTGGCATACCCAGATGATGTGCCACATCAGAAATATGTTCATGCGACAACCAGCCATGTCTCGTTTGCACAATACGTAATGCAGAAATGACTGCGGATCTTTTTTGGTTATCCGGAAACTTTTTTAACTCTTTATCAATTAATTTAATATCGTTAGCGTGTATCATTTTTTACCGATCAATCTCACCAAACACAATATCTTGTGTACCAATAATGGCAACCAAGTCAGAAATCATATGGCCACGCGTCATTTCATCTAAGGCTGCTAAATGAGGAAAGCCTGGAGCCCTTATTTTTAAACGATAAGGTTTATTCGCACCATCTGAAATTAAATAAATACCAAATTCACCCTTGGGGTGTTCCACTGCAGCATATGCCTCACCTGCTGGGATATGAAAGCCTTCTGTAAATAATTTAAAGTGATGGATCATCGCTTCCATATCTTCTTTCATGGCAGTTCGAGAAGGAGGCGCTACTTTATGATTATCGCTAATCACAGGGCCTGGATTTTTTCTTAGCCAGTCTATACATTGCTTAATAATGTGATTCGATTGTCTAAATTCTTCAATACGAACGAGGTATCGGTCGTAACAATCGCCATTAACGCCAATAGGGATATCAAAATCAAGCTTGTCGTATACTTCGTAAGGTTGTTTTTTTCTTAAATCCCATGCAATGCCTGATCCCCTTAACATAGGACCTGTCATGCCTAGCGCTATTGCCCGATCAGGATCAACAACACCAATACCAACTGTGCGTTGTTTCCATATACGGTTATCTGTTAATAACGTTTCATATTCATCTACATATGTTGGAAAGCGATTTGCAAAATCTTCAATAAAGTCTAAAAGTGAACCACTGCGATTTTGATTTAAACCATCCAATTCTTTTTTGTTTTTCAAACTGGATTCGTATTGAGGCATGCGATCAGGGAGGTCACGATAAACACCGCCAGGACGATAATATGCTGCATGCATTCTGGCACCTGATGCTGCTTCATAACAATCGAAGAGATCTTCTCTTTCACGGAATGCGTATAAGAAAACAGTCATAGCGCCTACATCAAGTGCGTGTGCGCCTAACCATAATAGATGATTTAAGATGCGCGTAATTTCATCAAACATCACACGGATATATTGAGCACGAAGTGGCACGTCTATATTCAGTAATTTTTCAATAGCCAAAACATAAGCATGTTCATTCGCCATCATAGATACGTAATCCAAACGATCCATATAAGGAACGGTTTGTAAGTACGTTCTATTCTCAGCTAATTTCTCTGTACCGCGATGAAGTAATCCAATATGAGGATCTGCACGTTGAATCACTTCGCCATCAAGCTCCAATACTAATCGCAACACGCCATGTGCTGCTGGGTGTTGCGGGCCAAAATTCATTGTATAGTTTCGAATCTCAGCCATTGTGGAAACCTTCTTCACGAATGATGCGTGGGACGTTATTTCTTTCTTCAATTGAGACGGGTTGGTAAATCACGCGTTTTTGTACATCGTCGTAACGCACTTCAACTTTACCAATCATCGGGAAATCTTTACGGAATGGATAACCTACAAATCCATAATCTGTAAGTATGCGTCTTAGATCAGGGTGATCGGTAAACATAAAACCAAATAAATCGAAAGCTTCACGCTCATACCAATTGGCAGCTGGCCATAAATCTATAATCGATGGAAATAATGGAAAGTCTTCTTCTTTAGAAAAAGTTTTTACACGAATCCGATGATTATGTTCAATCGACAAGAAATGATAGGCCACAGCAAAGCGAGATTTCGTCCACGTGCCTTCGCCATAATCCTTGTAATCAACACCGCAAAGATCAATTAACTGTGCGAATTGAAATACTTTGTGTTGTTTTAAAGTTTTTAAAGTGGGTAGAAGATCGTCGATCTTTACTTCAATTGTAAGTTCATTGTGCTCAATGGATGCGCGAATTATTTCTTTACCAAAAATAGATTTTATTTCTTTAAGTAAAGTTTCTACTGAGCTCATAGATTAGCGCGCAATCGTATTGGTTCTTTTAATTTTATTTTGAAGCTGAATAATGCCAAACATCAGAGCCTCAGCTGTTGGCGGACAACCAGGCACATAAACATCTACAGGAACAATACGATCACAACCACGCACAACTGAATAAGAGTAATGATAGTAACCACCCCCATTTGCGCAAGAGCCCATCGAAATGACCCAGCGAGGTTCTGCCATCTGATCATAAACTTTTCTTAATGCAGGTGCCATTTTGTTCACTAACGTTCCTGCCACAATCATCACGTCTGACTGCCTAGGACTTGGTCTAAATACAACACCAAATCGATCTAGGTCATATCGAGCTGCACCAGCATGCATCATTTCCACAGCGCAACAAGCCAATCCAAAAGTCATGGGCCATAAAGAGCCTGTGCGTGTGTAATTAATAAGCGTATCTAGATTTGTAGTCACAAATCCTTTTTCCATGATGCCTTCAATGCTCATTTGCTATTCCCAGTCAAGGGCACCTTTCTTCCATTCGTAAATAAATCCAACAACTAAAATAGCCAAAAAAATCATCATGGCAATAAATCCAAACATACCAATTTTTTGAATAACTACTGCCCATGGGAAAAGAAATGTTATTTCAAGATCAAATAAAATAAAGAGAATAGCAATAAGATAATATCGCACATCAAATTTCATACGCGCATCTTCGAAGGCTTCGAAGCCACATTCGTATGGGGAGTTTTTTTCACTATCAGGTTTATTAGGTGAGAGAATGCTGCCGATGAGAAGAGGCCCTGCACCAACCGCAAGTCCTACGCATATGAACAATAAAATTGGAAAATAATTTTCCAGCACAGCGATTCCTTAAACAAATA
>CANMPB010000040.1 GCA_947499625.1 Methylophilaceae bacterium | reverse complement strand
TTGATTAGCCCAGAGTGCAATGCGAGTAAAGGCATATCCTGAAGCAGGTCTTGAGGCTCCAGCAAAATTACCAATTTTAAAATATCGATTTTCTAGTTTTAAATTAGTATATGGAGACATTGGAAGAACAGCTTTCTCAGTCCTTTTTATTTCTTTTATATCGAACTTTTTTAAAGTGAGCTTATGAAGCTTTTCTACTTTGTTAAAATTGATCTCATGAGAAAAAAAAGTGGTTTCGACCAATGCTGTAGTTTTTGAGAACGGAAGTATATAAGTAAAAATTACATTCTGCTTTGACTCAAAAAAATCCATTAATGTAACAACATTTTCATCAAATACTTTTTTATTAGAAATAATCTCAGAGCCTACAAAAACTTGCTTCAATGAGGGAAATTTGTCATCAAATCTTGCACTTGGTCTGCTATCAATAATATTTTTGACTAATATTTTTTTGCTCTTTATTTTGACTTCCCAATCATCCTTATTTTTTTTAATATCTTTGATTAAAGATCCTCGCTTGAGTTGCACCCCTTTTTCAATGAGTTTTTTGTATAGCTCGCCAAGAACTGATTCTGAGCTGTAGCATGCATACCTAAAATCACCTAGATCAATCTTATAGGATTTACCTTTAACCTTAATTTCTATCTGTGACCATTCTTTTTTTGGTTTTACACTAAATGTTTTTTTAATATCAAACAATCCTGGCCCCGACCAAAAACTGTACGTTTTATCATTTTTTATTTTTATTTCTTTTTCAAATAAAATGAAATTTTTAATTTTTTTACTAAGAAGAGAGTTCGCAAGCGTTAATCCAGATAACCCACCGCCAATAATTCCAATATCAAATTTTTGTTTCATATGTCAAAAGTGGCTACCTGGTAGATTGGTTATATATTTGTGTAGATTCTTATTATGAGGTTTTAATTTAACTTTAAAAGTAACAAAGAATTTAGTAATAATCTTTAATGTAATCAATACTTTAGAAAAAGTATTTACATAGCATCTTTTTTCTTTATATTGATATTGGGTACGGATTAATTGATTTCCAATTTGCTGGTATAGAGCTGATGCTAATTTGACTGCAAGACCAGCACCCCGTGGTAAATAATCAATCGCTTGGCTAGCGCTATAAAAGTAAATATTTGCTAGATTAATAATTTTTTTTCGAGCTAAATCTATTTTTATAGTCGCTTCCTTTTTTGGGTTAGCTATTTCCTTAGATGAATATTTACCAATGAGGTTTTCAGGCAAGTAAATCCTGTTTCGTAAACTGTCTTCATAAATATCTCTCGAGATATTTACTAATTGCATTGCAATGCCTAAATCAATTGCAAAATATCGCATTTTTTTATCTTTTACGCCAAAAATATCACACACCATTAAACCTACGGTACCCGCAACTTGGTAACAATAAATAATTAAGGCCTTTTCTGATTTAAATGAGGTAAATTTAATATCAGACATTTGTCCATTCAGAAACATTTTTACAAGCTTTTGGTTCGGCCAATTTTCCTTCGGAATATTATTTAATACACTAATGACTGGATGAGACCTCTCTTTACTCCATGCATCCATAAATATTAGTAGCTTTTTTTTTGCAATTTTTAAGTTTTTAGCTTCGTCAACCATGTCATCTATTTTTCGACAAAAGCTATAGATAGAATAAATTGCTTGCATTTTTGCGCTATCAAGAAAAAACGAGGCCCAGTAAAAAGTTTTACCATGCTTACGCATCAATAAATTATTCTTCATACTATAGAATCAGTTTATCTATCACTTTGGCTGAATTGAGAACACCTGGAACACCAGCGCCTGGATGAGTCCCGGCACCTACATAAAAAAGATTCTGATATAAATCATCCTTATTGTGCGTCCTAAACCAAGCCGATTGTCTAAATAATGGGGCTATAGAAAATCCTGAACCAAAAGGCGTGTTGTAATCTTGCAGAAAATCTTCAGGGGTCATAACAAAGGATTCACAAATAGTTTCACTCAGTTTTGGCATCATAGTTTGCTCTAGAGCCTTAACAATTGATTGTGTAAAATTTGGCACCTCATCTTTCCAGCTAATATTTCCTTTTAAATTCGGCACTGGAACTAGAGCATAAAAACTATCACAGCCAATAGGCGCAAAATCAGGATCAGTTGCTGTGGGTCTATGAAGATAAATTGAAAAATCCTCAGATAATTTATAGCGATCAAAGATATCACTGAGTAACTCTTTATATCGAGGTCCCATCCAAATGGTATGATGAGCAACATTCTCGTATTTAACTTTTGTTCCAAAGAAAAGAACAAATAAACCCATTGAGTGCTTTGCTGTTTTTTGCACAAATTTATTATGAAAAGAAATTTTCTTATGGCCTATTAAATGACTGTTTGTGTAAATGGGATCTGCATTCGTAATTAAATAATCAGCTTTATAAAACTTTCCTTCTCCAGTCTCAATAGCTTCAACCATTTTGTCATTAGTAATAATTTTCTTAATTTCGCTATTTAGAAATATATTTATACCCTGACGCTCCATCAGCATCTTTAGTTGGGATATTATTTCTCCAGTTCCACCTTTCGCAAAAAACACTCCCCATTTTTTCTCAAGCGCATGAATAAGCGCATAAATTGAAGTTGTATTAAAAGGGTTGCCTCCAACAAGCAATGGCTGAATTGAGAATGCTTGCCTTAAATTTGGATGTTTTAGATAACTTGAAACAAACTGATAAACCGATTGGTAGCCTTTTAACTTAATAATATCGGGGGTATATCGAATTAAACTGCTAAATTTATGAAAAGGCTCATCAGCAAGTTTGAGGTAACCTAATTCAAATATTTTCTCTGCATGCTGAAGCATTTTAAGATAACCATTTACATCTCTAGGCTCAATAGCTTTTATTTGCTCTAATAGTTGTTCCTGATTTGGGCCATAATTAAAAAATGTACCATCATGAAATCTAAAGCGATACCAGGGATCTAGGGGTATGAATTTAATAAAATTATCAATATCCTCACCGAATAATTCAAATAATTCCCTAAAAAGATAGGGTGCGGTTATGACTGTGGGGCCGGCATCATAAACAAAGCCATTTCGATTAAATTGCCTTGCTCTTCCGCCTATTTGATCGAGCTTCTCATGCAAATCAACTTCATAACCCTTAGCTCTCATTCGCAAGGCTGCAGCTATGCCTCCAAAACCACTTCCCATCACAATTATTTTTTTATTTTGCATATTTAAATTGGCTAGCTTTTTTTTCTAACTCTTCACAAAGAGAAGAAATAATAGGCCTTATGACTATTGGCATAAGGTGTAAAGAATTTTTTATATTGTCTAGTATCAATTGAATCCTATCAATTAAATCATCTTTAATACTTGAAGATAGTAAAAATTGTTTAAATTCATCTTTATTTTTTTTCAGGAAATTAATTTCATTTTCAGAAGACTTTTCTTTAATTAAAACCACCATTGCATTTATCCTTTCAAACTTAATATCTGTGGGCATTTCATTAGTTTGATTTAATAAAATATTTTCCAAGTCATTGCCAATTTGATAAGCGAGCCCTATTTCGTCTGTCATTTTTTTTAAATTAGTATAATAAGGTTCATTGAGTTCGGCACATTTAAACATTCCCATCATGGGCAAACAAATGAGTGGTGATGTTTTTGCCGTCGCAAGATTTTTATATTCTTCCCAGTCAAGACTTAAGTAGTTTGTATTGACATCTCCTGATTGGCCAAAAACGATTTCTTTCACTGTGCCTGAAAGTAGCCCTAGCAAGATATTTTGATGCCAGCCCTGTTCAATTTCAGTAATTTTTTTAAAGGACTCTGCTATTAAATAGTCCCCAGTGCATATAGCAGCTGGTATACCAAAATTTTTCCATACACTCACCTTACCCCTTCTAATTTCATCGCTGTCACAAATGTCATCATGGAGAAGTGAGGCGCTATGAATTAACTCACAAACTACTGCCCAAATAATTGCAGTATGCTTTGAAAGCCCTAAGGCTTCGCCAGTAGAAAGTGCCAAGCGCGAGCGAATTAATTTCCCTTTTGACTCTCCATGCCAATTAAGCCATAGAGATAAATTTTTTTCATTCACCTCAAAAGACTTGGCTAGATGTTTTTTAACGCTCTCTAGTGAATCACTTTCATTTGAAATCATAATGAGTCTTATTTAAAAGAATATATGTAGAAAATATATCTGTTTGTCAAAGACTTAACTAAGCGCCAATTTCTGACTTTCTTTGCGCAATAATGTAAATCAAAATACCAAAAACCGATTTAGCAACTATATCAACAACAGTGAAGCCAACCTGGATACTCACGAATGCGGATAAGCCAAATAAAGGTAGGATATAAACAAGAGGATAAAATGACCATGACAGGATAATAAGTAATCTTGTTTTTTTGAATAGCGGCTGAACAACTTTTGGTTGAGTTTTGATTGACATACCCACCCCTTTAATCATTTCATACAATATATAAGAAAATGGAATCATTGCTAAAACCCACCAAATAACCTTAGCAAAACCAATTGCAAGGGTTTCACCTGGGTAACCCAATATCACCATAATCGCAGATGCTAAAATTAGTCCTAGCCCCTTTTTATATGTTTCTGCATGGGGCAATCTTAAGACTAAAACAAATTCTAGAAGCAAAAGGGGAACGGTTAATAGCCAATCAACATACCGATATGCATTATTAAATTGCATACCACTTTGCACCACTAAACCATCTTTCAACATATAAGCACTATTGAAGCTCTCAAAGATTCTGAAGTAATGGTAAGTTGTAATCAAACAAACAAGCCCTGAAAGCGTTAATGCAGTTTTGTATGCGGGAGAAACTTGTGATCTTTGTAGGAGGAAGAATACGGCTGAGGCTCCAAAAGCAGCGATTGCAAATGAGATTGCGTTAAATACTAAATTAAACTCATCTATACTCATGGGATTAGTGTATCGATCTTATTGTCTTAAGCTATTGATATAATTCAATTTAATCAGTAAAAATAAAAAAACTGTGCAGCCTAAGCTGCACAGTTTTTTAAAAAATTACATACTTATTTTGATTCTGAAACCGCTACAGACCAAATAATTACACCGAAAGCAATTTTGTTTAAAACGTCAGCTAAGTTATAGATGATGTTTAAAGATGCCATGCTACTTGCAGGATCGGAACCAGTTAAATAACCAAAGTAATAACCTAATGGATAAATTGCCCAACCAAACGTGACAATTAAACGCATTGTATTAAAAGCACCCTGCACTGATGCTGGTGCTTTATTTGCATTGATCTTACCTGCTTCACCAGCGAAAATTTCGTAGAGGATATAAAACCATCCAAGCATACCAACAATGAATGCTGTTGTAACATCTGCGTAACCAGCTTCACCGGCATACCCACCGCCAAGCATTACTAAAGTACCTATTAAAAGCCTCCAAAAAACGCCGTTGGAAACTTTAGTAATGGCTGAAAGAACTAAATAGAATTCAATCATTAATAAAGGCACTGTAATTAACCAATCAATATATCTATAAACCGTAGGTGTTGATCCTGTGGCAACCCACACGTCACGCATATAGAAGTAGTGAACAGCTGCTACTAATGTAACTAAACCAGATACAGTAAGAGAAGTTTTCCACTTACCTGCTACACGATCTCTTTCAAGGAAGAAAAAAGCAGTTGAAGCAACCAATGCCATTGAAATTAGCCAAAAAGAAAT
>CANMPB010000039.1 GCA_947499625.1 Methylophilaceae bacterium | reverse complement strand
GGTCGATTAATTCGCGATGAGTTTGATAAGGGCGTGCTGGTGATATGTGATACAAGAATTATTGAAAAAGCTTATGGAAAAAGAATGTGGCAGAGCCTGCCTCCTTTCACTCGATCACGAGATGATTTTGAAGTCATCCAGTTTCTAGAAAAAATTTAATTTATGAAAATCTTATCCTTAGATACTTCGACCGAATATATGTCTTTAGGCTTAAAGATTGATGAAGATTTTTATTCAATCAATATCAAGGCTGGACAGACGCACTCAGAAATTGCCTTGCCAGAAATAAAAAAATTATTAAGCGAGCATCAATTAACCATAACGGATCTTGACGCTGTTGCATTTGGGAGAGGCCCAGGTTCATTTACAGGGATTAGAATTGCCTGCGGCATCGCTTACGGATTGGGCTATGGTGCATCAATCCCAGTCATTGGTGTAAATAATCTTTTGGCACTTGCTGAGAGATCAGGTAAAGATAAAGTGATCAGTGGTATCGATGCCAGAATGGGTGAAATCTATTTAAGTGCCTTCATAAAAGAAGGGGAAGTATTTTCAGAGCCTATGCTAGAAGGTGTTTATAAGCCACATGAATTGCCTCAGCTTAGAGACTTAGGTTGGACCTTAGTTGGTAATGCAATTGAAACATACGAAAAGGAAATGAAAGATCACTTTGATCAGCAGATTGAAGAGGTTATTTACGGCCCCTATGAAGTAGTCGAATCCATTTCTAAACTTGCAATACCATTCATTAAAAATAAATTATTCGAGTTGATTCATGCCGAGCCCGTCTACTTAAGAAATAAAGTGGCCTTTACGACCGAAGAGCGAAAGGCATTGAATGCAGTTTAGAGACTTTAAAGAGATCGATTTAAATGCGATCGAATTGATTGAAAGTGAAGTTCACACTTATCCTTGGACGCGAGGTAATTTTTTAGATTCAATAAAATCAAGTCACAAATGTTTTATGATGAAGCTCAATAACGAAATCATAGGGTATGCGGTCATAATGTTTGTATTAGATGAATGTCACGTACTTAATATAAGCATAAAAAAAAGTATGCAAAAGAAAGGCTATGGATCGGATTTACTTAAAGAGGTGATTCGTCGAGCAGGTTTGGCTCATTCGAAAACGATTTATCTTGAAGTGAGGTCGTCCAATCATGCTGCTATTCATTTGTA
Organism: Methylophilaceae bacterium; assembly: GCA_947499625.1. Taxonomy (GTDB): domain Bacteria; phylum Pseudomonadota; class Gammaproteobacteria; order Burkholderiales; family Methylophilaceae; genus Methylopumilus. The sequence continues at coordinate 4,592 of CANMPB010000039.1, read as the reverse complement.
TGACAAACATGGGTTTAATGAAATGAGTGTCAGAAAAGATTATTATCGCGCTAAAGAAGGACGGGAAAACGCCGTTTTAATGGGGCTGGTGATTTGATGGATGCTGAATACACAAAAAGAATTTTAAAAGAACTTGAATTATTTCCCCCTTGGAAATTAAAGGACAGGCATATTGTTGAGTCCCCTATAAAAGAAGAGGCTCAGCCTATTGAGACTGATTTATTTTTTGTATTCAGAATCAAATACGCTGAAGAATCCTTATTACTTTTAAGTCAGAATTTTGCATTGGAAAAGGAAGAGGCTGCACAAGACTTATTTTTAAATATTGCAAAGTTTATTTCAACAATGATAGGTCAAGACACGTTCCAGAAAAATCATTTATTAATACTCACTAAAGATCAATTAAGTGACCTATGCCTAAATACCCCTCCAAAGCATATGTTAGCTTTTGGCTTGAATAATCAGTTTTTTGAAGAATACAAAACAAATGATTTGATGAATAATGTCACTATGAACATTAAGCATACGCTTGGTCTTAATCATCTGCTGCAAAACCCAAAAGATAAGAAATTGGTTTGGGAAAATATTTTAGATTTAATTAAAGATCTTTAAATAAGAAAGAATATCAATGCTCGCATCAAAATTCTACATTTCAACTCTAAAAGAGGCTCCCTCGGAAGCTGAGCTTATTAGTCATAAACTTATGATTCGTGCAGGCTTTATTAAGCGTTTAGGTTCAGGCCTTTATTCTTGGATGCCACTTGGCTTAAAAGTTTTAAGAAAAATTGAAGCGATTGTGAGAAATGAAATGAATAAGGCGGGGGCGGTTGAGTTATTAATGCCAGCCATCCAGCCATCTGAGTTATGGGAAGAGACAGGTCGATGGGAACTCTTCGGACCGCAGATGCTAAAGATTAAAGATCGCCATGATCGAAGTTTTTGTTTTGGACCGACGCACGAAGAAGTGATCACGGATATTGCCAGAAAAGAAATTAATAGCTACAAGCAATTGCCTATTAATTTTTATCAGATTCAAATGAAGTTTAGGGATGAGATTAGGCCTCGTTTTGGGGTGATGCGTGCCCGCGAGTTTCTTATGAAGGATGCTTATTCTTTTCACACCTCAAAAAACTCTCTACAAGAAACTTATGAGACGATGTATCAGGTCTACACCAATATTTTTAATAAGATAGGTCTTCAGTTTAGAGCAGTGAAAGCGGATACCGGTGCTATTGGGGGAGACGGGTCACATGAGTTTCATGTCTTAGCTGATTCTGGTGAAGATGCGATCGCATATAGCTCGGTGTCCGACTACGCCGCTAATATTGAATTAGCAGAAGCAATTCTTCAGGATGATAAAAGATCTGATGCAATAGAGTCGATGGTTAAATTTGATACACCAAAACAGACGACATGTGACGATGTCGCTAAGTTAATTGGTGCATCTACTCAGAAGACAGTCAAAACTATAGCACTCATCAATCAAACCAACGAAGCGAATGAATTTTTCTTGGTTCTTCTTCGAGGCGACCATGAGCTTAATGAACTGAAACTATCTAAACTAAGAGGGTTTGAGAGTTTCCGTTTTGCAACTGAAGAGGAAGTGAAAGAACATCTTAAATGTCCACCAGGATTTATTGGGCCTGTGGGAGTTAAATCTTCTATAAAAATTATAGCGGATAAGTCCGTCAGTATTCTGTCTGATTTTATCTGCGGAGCAAATGAGCCTAAGCTTCATCTCAGGGGGGTAAACTTTGTGCGAGATCTCCCAGAGCCATTACTTTATGAGGACTTAAGAAAAGTGGTTGAAGGTGACGTGAGTCCAGATAAGCAAGGCATACTTCAGATATGCAGGGGGATTGAAGTGGGCCACATTTTCCAATTGGGTAATAGGTATTCTAAAGCGATGAAGGCCGAATACTTAGACGAAAATGGTCAAACTCAAATTCTAGAGATGGGCTGTTATGGCATCGGGGTATCCCGAATTGTAGCTGCTGCGATTGAGCAGTCGCACGATGATAAGGGCATTGTCCTCCCCTTTAATATTGCTCCTTTTGAAGTGGTGATTGCACCTATAGGTTACGACAAAAGCAGTGAAGTCAAAGCTTCGGCCCACAAAATTTATGATGCCCTTAAAGAAATGGGCGTGGATGTTTTGCTAGATGATCGGGGTGAACGCCCAGGCATTATGTTTGCTGAGATGGAATTGATAGGCATTCCTTATCGAATTGTCATTGGGGATCGCAATTTAAAAGAGGGTAAGGTCGAGTTTCAAGGTCGATTGGATTATGAATCTAAATTAATTGATGAAAATCATATAGTTAAAGAAATTAAATCTTTATTATCCCTTTAAGTATCAAACCCAATTTTTTTATAAGCCTATGATTTTATTGAGTTATTTTTGCCAAGCATTTATTACAAAATAATTACAATTAAGTGGTGTATTTATTAAAAAAAAAGGTTAGTATTCGGCAAGTAGTTAGTAATCGATGACCTGGAAGACTAGGGCCAATTGATAACTAAGTGCTCAAGTACTATAGCTCTTTGATGTAAATATACAGTCAACTAACTTTAGGAGATGTTATGTCGAAATCATTAGCAGTAGCAATCAGTGTTGGTGTAATAGCAGGTCTTTGGACTTTCCTTGGAAGTGGTTATCTCAGCTTTGCAAATATCGCGATTGGTTTTATAGCTTGGGCTGCATCTGGCCTAGTTGGCAAATCAGACGCAATGCAAAAAACAGTTATCGGAATGACCTTCGGCGCAATCATTGCATCAGTTGCAGTTTATTTAGCGGGTGTTGAATTACCTGTAATAGGCGCAAACCTTGCACTAGGCGTAGGTATAGCAGCACTCATTCTTGTACTCGTTGCTGATAAGGTGTCTCAAGTTGCTAATGTTGGCGCGAATGTTTTAGGTTTTGCGTCAGCTTTTACACTTGCGCCAAGTGCAGCTAGCATCGGTGCAATGGATTTATCTAATCCAGTAGCTATTGTTTTAGTTTCAAGTATCTTGGGCGTAGTTGCAGGTAATTTAGCAGGAAGACTTGCAGGTGCAATTAAGTAATTATTTTAAGTAGTTTAAAAAAACGCACCCCTTGGGTGCGTTTTTTTATTTAGATTTACTAGAGATTTTAAATCCGTAATAGGTTCCGAATTCACCTTCAGATTCGTTATATATAAAGAATAGATTATTTGTATAGCCGAGACCGTTGTAATGATTATGGGCTCTTAGTTTTATCTCTTTTGGTAAGATGGATTTGCCAACATAATTACCTTTAGCATTAAAGATTAATACTGCTTTATGATCGACATCGAGAATCGCCATCTCTTCCCCCTCGATGCTTGTGGCTGCAATAAAATTATCACTTAGATCGTCAAACGCAACACCTGCCGATTTTAAATCTAGATTAATTTCCCCTATCTTATTGCCTTCGTTAGCATCAATGACGATAACTTTGTCACTCCTCTTTTGTTTAGCAAAGTAATGATTAGATTTGGAATCAAACGAAGGCATTGTAGCCGAATCACCAAAGGCAGGATTAAAACCTGAAACCTCTTTTGAACTGCCTTTTAAAATACCTTGAGGGTCAAGATCTAACGAAAAAATACCAGTATTAGGTGCAAAACCTGCTTCACTCGATACATTGTAAGTAATCGTTGTAAGCTGAAAGGTGACTTCATTATAAAAAATGGAACGATTATCAAATCCTGCTTGTGTTGAAGCTAAGTACTTTCCAGATTGATCATAAGTATGAATAAGCGATTTAGAGATAGGCGCTTCGGTTTCAGAGCCTAAGGGCGCTAGGCCGCCATCAGCGATGTAATATTTTTTTTGCCCTGGAATAAAAGCCACTGTCATAGGTCGTGTGGTGGGCTTCTTAGCAAGTGTAATCTTAACTTCTGTCTTTGCTTCGGGAAGGACGTCCGCATAAATTACATAATTAAATATTAAGAAACATAGCGTAATAATAATTTTCATAGATCAATCTTCTAAGGTTGGTTAATAATTTAAGATCGCTCAATAAACGTAGCGTCGCCATAACTAAAAAAGCGATATTCATGTTTAATCGCGTGCTGATATAGTTTCTTCATGGTATCACTTCCGCTAAAAGCCGAGACTAAAATAAATAAGGTGCTTTTGGGTAAATGGAAGTTAGTGAGTAATGCGTCCACAATTTTAAATGTATAGCCTGGTTTAATAAAGATAGAAGTTTCTTTAAATCCAGCCTGAATCGTTTTCTCAGAAAATTTACTTTCAAGAGCCCTTAAAACGGTAGTACCGATTGCAACAATTCTGCCATTATTCAACTTGGCATCATCAATCATTTGAATAGTTTTCTCAGGCACATTAAAAGATTCACTATGCATTTGATGATGATCGAGATCATTTTCTCTGACGGGCTGAAAAGTGCCAGCGCCGACATGCAGCGTTAGAAAAGTATATTTAATCTTTTTGTCATCTAAGGCCTTAAAGATTTCATCGGTGAAGTGGAGTCCAGCTGTAGGAGAGGCAACAGCGCCAGATTCTTTCGCATAGATGGTTTGGTATCTGTTTTCATCGGATAGATTTGCACTTCTTTCGATGTAAGG
>CANMPB010000038.1 GCA_947499625.1 Methylophilaceae bacterium | reverse complement strand
GTATTGAGGACAGCCATCAGCGTTGTTGGGGATACGAGCCATACCCTTTGGCTCATTGCTTCTTCTATTAAATCAGAATGGTAAGCATGGATTTCTGCAAAAACGGCTTCTGCAGGAATAAACATCACTGCACCATCGGATGTCTCATTGGAGATGATGTATTTACTCGCGATATCATGAATATGTTTTTTGATATCAAGCTTAAATTGTTTTTGTGCATTTTTAATCTCATCAGGCGGCAAGCTGGTTTCCAACATTTTTCTATAGCTTTCCAATGGAAATTTAGAATCAATTGCGACACTACCAGTTGGCTCCGGTAAAAATAAAACACAGTCCGCTCGATTGCCATTAGACAATGTATGTTGCATCGAAAATGCATCGGGCGGTAGGGCATTACGGACCAGACTCTCGAGTTGCACCTCGCCAAACGCCCCTCTAGATTTTTTATCTCCCAATAACTCCTGGAAGCTCACTATATTGCTAGTGAGACCATCGATCTTCTTTTGCGCCTCATCAATTGTGGAGAGTTGTTTCATGACACGATCAAACGTATCGTTTGTTTTTTTGAATCCTTCTTCTAGGCTTTCTTTAACCTTGCTATCGATATCTTGCAATCTCATATTGAGTAAATTTTTTAATTGGTTTGTGGCACTATCCATCGTGTCACGCACAATTTCACCTTGTATCTTTCCTTGTTCCGAAAGTGTGACGTTAAGACGATCAGTCAATTTATTTAAGCTATCGTTCAAACCCACAATCATTTCACGATGTTTTTCTTCCAGCGCTTTTAATGTCCCCGCTTCGGGAGATTGATTTTGAAAGCGCCATAACAAATAGGCGGCTAGAGCACACAAGATAACGAGAAGAAACAGAATAAAATTAAGCATGCATTGATTATAGCGGATGTTTTTTTAAGGTTTTTATATGATTAAATCTATTAAAGATGATTGATATCAGTCATAGGAAAACGCGCCTTTAATTTATCGAATTCTCCTTCAGGAAGCCTTATCGAAAGGCTCACTTTTTCATCAAAAACTTTGTCTAAAATACTTCCTTTCATTGAATGTATTACATGAGTAAAATTATCCAACTCATTGTAATTTATAATTAATTTTAATTTAATATACTCAACGTAGGGCTCGATGACGGAATGGGTTAAAGCAAGTTTTCCTGTACCACCATAAGCCCTTGTGAGCCCTCCTGTTCCTAAATTAATGCCGCCATAATACCGAATAACGCCAATTCCTCCGCCCACAATTTGGTGGGCATCGATCAATTGCAATAGAGGTTTACCAGCTGTTCCTGAGGGCTCCCCCGCATCAGAATAATAAGGCTCAAATCCATGATCTTTTTTGAGTTGATAAGCGAAAGCTAAATGACTTCCGTCAGGATGTTCTTTAGCAATGGATTGTAGGGTACGTAAAATATCCTGTTTTGTATCACCTATGAAGGTATATCCAATAAACCTAGACTTTTGAATCGTTTGTTCTTGTGTTGCAATACTTTTAAAACAATTCATCCCCTCAATTCAATCCTTCGATAAGACCTTGTGCATTTACACTTATTCTTTCACTTGCGGGGGCTTTAGGAAGCCCTGGGATCGTCATAAGATCGCCACAGATCGCCACTACAAAACCAGCCCCTCTTGATAGTCTTAATTCTCTTATCATGAGCGTATGATTTTCAGGGGCACCATGTGCTTTAGGATCACTTGAAAACGAAAAAGGCGTCTTAGCAATACAGACAGGGAAGCTTGCATAGTTTTTTTCAAGTAATAAAAGTTTTTGTAAGGCGCTTTCAGAAAACTCAACTTCTTTTGCACGATATATTTTTAAAGCGATCGTAGTAATTTTTTCTTTTAAACTTAAATGATCTTCATATAAAAATTTACAAGACTTAGGTGTTGCTAATTTTTCTAAAACGGCGATGGCTAGATCCTTAGCACCTTTAGCGCCATCTGACCAATGCGAACAAAGGATTGCTTTAAATCCCAACTTATCTATTGCGCTTTGAAGCCATGTCATTTCTTTTTCTGTATCAGAATTAAATTGATTGATTGAAACTACGACATCAAGTCCAAAATGTTGTGAGCAATTTTCGATATGACGCTTTAAGTTATTAAACCCAAGTTCGAGTGCTTTTAAGTTTTCATGATTCAATTCAGGAACGCTGATACCGCCATGAAATTTGAGTGCACGAATGGTCGCGACTAAGACAATGATGTCAGGCTTGATACCCGACTGCCTACATTTGATATCAATGAATTTTTCAGCGCCTAGGTCTGCACCAAAGCCTGCTTCTGTCACCACATAATCAGCTAACTTCAATGCCGTTTTTGTGGCGATGACTGAGTTACATCCATGTGCAATGTTAGCAAATGGACCGCCATGAATAAAGGCTGGTGTCCCATGCAATGTCTGAACCAGATTAGGTTGAAAAGCATCTTTTAATAAGGCTGTCATTGCCCCTTCTGCTTTTAAGTCCTTTGCATAAACAGATACACCATCTTTTCTTTTTGCAACTTCAATCTCACCTAGTCGATATTGAAGATCTTCTAATGTCTCTGCTAAACAAAGAATGGCCATCACTTCACTTGCGCTTGTAATATCGAACCCTGTATCTCGATGATTTTGTCCAAGCTTTAATTCAACATGTCTTAAAGCACGGTCATTCATATCAAGACATCGCTTAAAAGAAATTTGGTTGATATCAATATTGAGTGCATTGCCATGATGTATATGATTGTCAATCAAAGCTGCTAAAAGATTATTAGCAGATGTGATGGCATGAAAATCGCCAGTGAAATGTAAATTAATATTATCCATAGGTGCTACTTGAGCATATCCGCCGCCTGTCGCACCCCCTTTCATCCCAAAGACGGGGCCTAAAGAAGGTTCGCGAAGACACGCGGCTGATTTTTTACCGATTAAAAAAAGTGCATCAGCCAAACCAATCGTTGTGGTTGTTTTTCCTTCGCCGGCAGGAGTAGGACTCATGGCAGTCACTAAAATTAATTTAGCTGTCTTGGGCTCTTTTAAAGCGTTTATGAAAGAAGGCTTTAATTTAGCTTGATACGGGCCATAGAAATTTAAGTCGTCTATTTTGATATCGATTGACTTGACTATCTCATCGATCGACTTTAATGGTGCTGCTTGATTAATTTCTCCATCAGATTTCATAAGGCCTCCAATTAAATATTTTCCTGTTCTAACATAAGTTTCTTAACGATCTGTTTTGGATACTCTGGTATAAACATTTCAATAAAATCATACATGAAACCTCTTAAAAATACATCGCGCCTAATACCTAGATAGGTTGTACTTGTAGGAAATAAATGACTCACATCAATACTTACTAGACCCTGGTCTCTTTTGGGGTCGTAAGCCATTTGCGCAATTAATCCTACGCCTAAACCCAGGTTTACATATGTTTTAATCACGTCAGCATCAATCGCTGTTAAGACAATGTTGGGCGTCAAGCCTGCATCATGAAAAACTTTTGACACAATCGTGCTACCTGTAAATGCATAGTCATAAGTGATAATGGGATAAGTAGCGAGTTTAGTAAGTGTGACTGTTTTTTCTTTTACAAGCGGATGCTTTGCTGGCATCACTAAACAGCGATTCCATGAATAACAAGGTATGCAGAATAATTTATTATTTTGACTAATCGATTCGGTCGCAATACCAATATCAGCTTCGCCCTTAACGACTTGATCAGTGACTTGTGAAGGATTGCCTTGATGGATATTAAGTTTGACATCAGGATATTTACTCATAAATGCTTGCACAACATTAGGGAGCTTATATCGAGCCTGTGTGTGTGTTGTCGCAATCGTTAAAACACCGAAGTTCGACTGACTAAACTCATCACTGACTTGTTTTATACTTTTGATTTCGCGCAGCACTTCATTGATGCGCTGATAAACATGTTGTCCTGGTTCGGTAAGTCCAACCAAACGCTTACCATGCCTTAAAAAGATATGGAGGCCCACTTCTTCTTCGATAAGTTGGATTTGTTTGCTCACACCAGGCTGAGAAGTATGTAAGGCATCAGCAGCTTTGGAGATACTAAACCCATTTTTTACGACTTCATGGACACAGCGTAATTGTTGGAGCTTCATGTCTTATTCCAATATAACTAAAAGGTATAATGATAGAATATTATATTATTAATTGATAATATCAAAATTTGCTATATTTAATTCACTTTAGCACCAAAAAGTTAATTTTTGATAGAGGGTTGTCATGGATATTGGGTTTATATTATCAGGATTTATAGTAGGTCTTCTTGTAGGCTTAACAGGCGTTGGTGGTGGTTCATTGATGACGCCTATCCTTGTTTTATTTTTCCATATTAAACCAGCGCTTGCTGTGGGCACGGATCTTCTTTATGCATCGGTGACTAAATCTGTCGGTATATTTGCCCATGGTAAATTGGGCAATATTGACTGGAAAATTGTCAAAAGGCTCATGGTTGGCAGTATCCCTGCATCAATTTTAACGACATTCTATTTAAAACAGATTGATATAACATCTGCAGGAGCTGTCGATATCATCAAATTTTATCTGGGTATCGCCTTATTACTCACTTCTATCGCTGTGATCTTTAGACCTTTTCTCATTGAAAGATCAAAAGTCACCCTTTTAAAATCAGATAATGCCATCGCGATCGCAACTATTCTCTTAGGTTTAGTCCTAGGTGGTTTGGTAACCTTAACTTCAGTGGGTGCAGGCGCTCTTGGCGTCACTGCTCTATTGCTGATCTATCCTAGAATAGGCATTACAAAAATTGTTGGAACTGATATAGCGCATGCGGTACCATTGACGCTTGTTGCAGGACTTGGCCATGTAACTTTAGGCACCGTCGATTACTCTCTTCTAGGTGTGCTTTTAATCGGCTCAATTCCAGGTATTTATATTGGCAGTCATTTAAGTTCTAGAGTCAGCGAACAAACTGTTCGCTATGTTTTGGCATTAATCTTAATTTATGTTGGCCAGAAACTTATTTTTCATTAAGCATTAAAAAAAATTATGTATCAATACGATAATATCGATCAAACCATTGTCAACGAACGCGTTGCTCAATTCCGAGATCAAACATCACGCTATTTAAGCGGCAAGCTTACCGATGACGAATTTAGGCCCCTTCGTTTACAAAACGGTCTTTATATTCAACGTCACGCACCTATGCTTCGCATTGCGGTTCCTTATGGTCTTTTGTCATCAAAACAATTACGTAAGTTAGCGGACATTTCAGATCGCTTTGATCGTGGCTATGGTCATTTTAGTACGAGACAAAATCTACAGCTCAATTGGCCTAAGTTAGAAGAGACACCTGATATCTTAGAAGAGCTTTCTAAAGTTGAAATGCATGCCATTCAAACATCAGGCAATTGTATTCGTAACATTACCACTGACCAATTTGCAGGTGTGGCTCCTGATGAAATTATTGATCCAAGAGCGATTGCTGAAATCTTAAGGCAATGGAGTACATTCCATCCGGAATTTTCGTTGCTACCTCGTAAATTTAAAATTGCAGTATCAGGAAGTCTTCAAGATCGAGCGATTGTTCAAGCCCACGATATCGGACTTGAATTTTATTATGATAAAGCACAAAAAATGGCCATTCGTGTTTGGGTTGGTGGTGGCTTAGGTAGAACCCCTATTCTTGGATCTATTATTCGCGAACATCTCGAGTGGGAGCATGTGCTTACTTATTGTGAAGCTATTATTCGTGTCTATAACCTCCATGGTCGTCGAGACAACATCTATAAAGCGCGTATTAAAATTTTAGCGAAAGCTTTAGGTATTGAAGAATTTAAAAAACAAGTGGA
>CANMPB010000037.1 GCA_947499625.1 Methylophilaceae bacterium | reverse complement strand
ATTTTAAGGCAATGTGATCAAGTGCTTCTTTCTTTCCGTAAATAGGTATTTGTATCTTATGAAGCTGACAAAAAGCTCTCAAATCATCAATACCATGAAGATGATCAGCGTGCGTATGTGTATAAAGTACTGCATCAATTCTAGGAATAGATTCTCTTAAAGATTGAAAGCGTAAGTCTGGGCTCGTATCAATAAGAATATGCTCTCCTGTTCCCAATTTAATAAGTGAAGAGCAGCGCGTGCGTTTATTTTTTGGGTTAGTTGACATGCAAGTCTGGCAATTACATCCAACAACAGGCGTCCCAGCACTTGAGCCTGCACCAAGAATAGTTAATTCGATGGGCTGCATTTCGAAAAAAGCCTGAAGAAATTATTTGTAGTGACTTGAGCTACCTCTTCTACTGAAATATTTTTAAGTTTGGCTATTTCTTCTGCCACATAAATTACATTGGATGGGTCATTCATTTTTCCTCGATAAGGCACAGGGGCTAAATAAGGCGAATCAGTTTCGATGAGGATGCGATCAAGAGGAATAGATTTCACAACCTCCTTAAGTTCAATGGCATTTTTGAAGGTCACAATACCTGAGAATGAAATATAAAAATTAAGCTTAATGGCTTCTAACGCCACATCAAGAGACTCAGTGAAGCAGTGCATCACACCCCCTACTTTATCAGCACCCTCTTCTTGCATAATTTTTAAAGTGTCTTCTGCTGCATTTCGTGTATGAATAATAAGCGGTAAATTTGATTGAATAGCTGCTTTGATATGTGTTCTAAAGCGATCTCTTTGCCAAGTAAGATCGCCTTGAACCCTGAAATAATCTAATCCAGTTTCACCAATAGCTACCACCTTTTTCTCTTTGGCAAAATGGCATAGCTCTTCAATGGTGGGCTCGTCAATATCTTCATAATCAGGGTGGACACCAACGGACGCGAAAATATGTGGGTAGGTATTCGCTATTTTAAAAATATCAGGAAATTTATCTAAGGTGACACTCACACATAAGGCATGCGTGACCTTATTTGATGACATTTTAGAAAAAATAGCATCAATATTTTCGTAGAGTTCTGGAAAATTAATATGGCAATGAGAGTCAACGAAGCTTGTCATGATGGCTCAAAAATTTGTTTATATTTAATAAAAATATTTTGCAATTGAAGTTCTTGATTCACAGGGTGTGATGCAATTTTTTTTAATTCATTTAATTCGTTTGTAAATAAGAGTAAGGCATCTAAATTAAGCTGCTTTGCTTGTGAATAAATACGCGCTTCTTCTTTTTTAAAATAATAACTTTGCTGCGTATGGAAACTAAGCAATAAATCAAAAGCCCATTTTTGAATCATATTTACTGTCCAATCCAGCCCTTGAGTCAGTATTGTATAATTAATTTTGGTGATATCAACCTTATGTCCCTGGGCGAGCAACTGTGTAATAACGCTTCTCTCTGATTGATTTTCTAACTCTTTCATAGCGCTAAATGGGGAGCCGCCTGTAAATGAGAGCAAACTTTCTTCATGAACTATTTTTTGCCCATCTAAGAATAGCCTAGCCTCTTCTAATGATGGTCCTCGAAGTTCAAGTAATTGGCATCGACTTCGAATGGTGGCGATTAACCTTTGAGCTTGGCTGGTTACAAGAATAAATAAAGTATTTTCTGGGGGCTCTTCCAAAATTTTAAGGAGCGCATTCGATGCTGATTGATTGAGCGAATCTGCTGGCTCAATTAAAACAATACGCTTACCTTTTTCTTGGTGAGCTGAAAGTTCTAAATATTCTGACAGCTCTCGTATTTGATGAATGGCAATATTTTTTTTACGAACAGTTTTTCTTTTTGAAGACTCATCATCTTCACTTTCGATAGGCGCAATATGTTTAAAGTCTGGATGTGAATCTGGAAACCAGTGACAACTTGGACATGCTTCACAAGGTAAATAATTAGGAAGTTGGGTTTGACATAAATAGGATTTTGCAAATGCTATTGCAAAATCATGCTTTCCTATACCTTCCTTACCTTTGAATATTAATGCGTGAGGTAATTTATGATTTTGATGAATGGCCATCCAGGCATCTTTTAACCAGGGATAAATGGAATGCATCATAAAATAGTTCTTATAGCTTCGATGACGTCATGAGATACAGATTCAATGGTTTGATTTGCATTAATAATTCTATAGCGATTAGGATGTTGTCTTGCAAGATCTAAGTAAACATTTCTAAGTCGATTAAAAAAAGCTTCGCTTTCTTTTTCAAATTTATCAGGCGCTCTATTATTCTTTAAACGAGCGATACTTATTTCGACAGGCAAATCGAATAGTAATGTAAGGTCAGCCTTAAGGTCAGGATGAACCCACGCTTCGAGTGCCTCTATTTTAGAGTAAGCCACTTGCTTGCCGCCATACTGATACGCATAAGTTGCATCAGTAAATCGATCAGACACTACAAATACACCTTCATCAAGAGCGGGTTTGATAACTTCTGCGATATGTTGTCTTCTAGCTGCAAACATAAGAAGCGTTTCTGTTTCTGGATCCATTTCATCATGAAGAAGCAATTCTCTCAATTTTTCTCCAAGTTTTGTCCCGCCAGGCTCTCTTGTCCTTTTCACTGCAATTTTTTGTGACTCAAGGAAAGAAATAACTTCATCAATATGTGTACTTTTTCCTGCGCCATCTACACCTTCAAATGTAATAAATTTACCTTTCATTGTCATTTGATCTGATACTTTCTGACAGCGCTATTATGTTCATTTAAACTTGTAGAGAAATAATGGGTGCCATCACCCTTCCCAACAAAATAAAGCGCATCTGTTTTTGTAGGATGAAGTGCGGCTCGAATAGAAATTAAACCTGGCATAGTAATAGGGGCTGGAGGCAATCCGTCTCTTGTATATGTATTATAGGGTGTGTCCGTAAGTAAATCTTTTTTTGTAATATCCCCAGTAAATTTATTACCAAGCCCATAAATGACTGTGGGATCGCTCTGGAGCTTCATTTTAATACTTAATCGATGTATAAATACACCCGAAATAAGATTAGCCTCTATCGATTTTCCTGTTTCTTTTTCAATGATGGATGCCATCGTCAGAGCTTCATAGCTATTATCATAGGGGACCTCTTCTGCTCGTCGGGCCCACTCATAATTTAATTTTTTTTGCATAGCTTTATAAGCTCTTTGCAAAATCTCAATGTCTGTAGTATTTCTACTAAAATAGTAGGTATCAGGAAAAAATTGTCCTTCAGCTGATTCGTATGGAATACCAACTGCTAGAGCAATCGCTTTTATATCTAAAGGCTTTATTGTTTTTTTAATACTATCGTTAGCTTTTATTTTTTCTAACATCGACTGAAGGTCTTGTCCTTCTATGAAGGTAATTGATCCTTCGGTTGCCCTTCCCTCTAGGAACGATTTTAGTAACTGGTAAGGGGTAATATTTGGATTAAGGTTGTAATTGCCCGGCCTTAGTTTTTTAGATTGGCCTAAAGCTTTAGTGAGGAGGATAAATCGCCATGGTTCATTAAGTATTTTTTCATCAACAAGCTGAAAGGCTATCGCTTTGAGACTGCTTCCAGGTTCAATTTCGATGGCTAAATCTACTTTATTGATATGAAGTGGTGTTACCAAAAAATGAACAATCCACACCAATAAAGGAATGAAAATAAGCATGAATCGAATAAGCCATTTTTTCATGTATTTAAACTCTCAAGTGACTGATTAAATAGTGAGGCTAATCCCTGATGTTGCCAAGATCGTTTTTTAATTTTTTTAACCTGTAAAACGCCAAACAAACTATTTGTAATAAAGACCTCATCAGCCTCTAAAAGTTTATTTAAATCAAATATAGACTCTTTTACTTTAAAACCTAACTGGGCTGAGCTTTTAATCATTAATTCTCTTGTGACTCCCTTAATACCAATGTGGCTTATTTTTGGAGTATAAATAATTTTACCGATGCGCATAAAGATATTGCTTGAAATGCATTCAATGACATGTCCATCTTGATCAAGAAGAATGCCATCGGCATATTGATCACTTGTCCACTCCTGTCTTGCGATAATATTCTCTAATCGATTTAGATGTTTAACACCTGAAAGCATAGAAGGATTAAGTTTATGCTTACATACATAAAGACTGACGCCAGACTTAAAACTCGCTTTGGGGTAGATTGGCATGTTAGTTTTAATTAAAAAACGATTATGTACGATGTCCTTATTAAATTTATAACCTCGTTCACTAACACCTCTCGAAATAATAAATTTTCCTACTGTTTTTTTCTTAGTTTTGAATAAGGAATGAATATCGGAAAGCAATTCTTTTTCTTTTGGGGGTTTGATTTTCATCGCAAGACAATCTTCAACTATTTTTTTATATTGATATTTCCAGTGGCGAGGTTTTTTATCCTCCACCACAAAAGTTCTAAAAATACCATCACCATATTGAAACGCACGATCGAATGGACTGATCTTCTGAAATTTACCGTTAATGAGGAATTGTTTTGACAAGTTAAACGGCCAGTGTTGAATTAATGAAGGAGTTCATTTTAGATTAAACCCGTTTGTAAAAATCTATACCTTCTTAAATACAAGGCTTCCGTTAGTTCCACCAAAGCCAAAGTTATTTTTGAGGGCAACCTCAATTTTCATTGGTCTTGCTTCATTGGCGCAATAATCAAGATCACATTCAGGATCTTGGTTAAAAATATTAATAGTGGGTGGAGAGATCTGATTATGAATAGCTAGCACAGTGAATACAGATTCAATGCCGCCTGCCCCACCTAACAAATGTCCTGTCATTGATTTTGTAGAATTAACAACAAGTCTTTTTGCGTGATCTCCAAATGAAGCTTTAATCGCATTAGTTTCATTAAGGTCGCCAAGAGGTGTGGATGTGCCATGTGCATTAATGTATTGAACATTATCAGTATTCACATGTGCATTTTTCAATGCATTAACAATAGAGCGTCTTGGCCCGTCCATATTAGGTGCGGTAATATGATACGCATCGGCACTCATGCCATAGCCTGAAAGTTCTGCATAAATTTTAGCGCCTCTTTGTTTAGCATGCTCATACTCCTCAAGCACCATAACTCCAGCGCCTTCGCCAATCACAAAACCGTCGCGGTCTTTGTCCCATGGACGGCTTGCTGTTTTTGGATCGTCATTACGTGATGAAAGTGCTTTAGCTGCAGAAAATCCAGCGACTGATAATTTGGTAATTGCAGCTTCTGAACCCCCAGCTAACATCACATCAGCATCACCATATTCAATCATGCGCGCTGCGTCACCAATGGAATGAGTGCCTGTTGTACATGCAGTCACAATAGATACATTAGGACCTTTTAAATTAAGCATGATAGAAAGATTGCCAGAGATCATATTAATAATCGTACCTGGAATAAAAAATGGCGACACCTTACGAACACCGCCTTCATTAAATATATCTCCAGTAGATTCAATTAAAGGAATGCCACCAATACCAGAGCCTACAGATACACCGATACGCTCACTATTGCTTTCATTCACTTCAATGCCGGAATCTTTAAATGCTTCAATGCCTGCTGCAATACCGAATTGGATGAAGGTATCCATGCGTCTTGCATCTTTAGGGGGGATGTATGCGAGTGGGTCAAAGTTTTTAACTTCGCCTGCAACTTGCGAAGGAAATGTTGAGCAATCAAATTTGGTAATTTTTCCTATGCCTGATTGGCCATTAATGATATTCGCCCATGATTCTGCTACCCCTATACCCACAGGAGTAATCAAACCTAAACCGGTGACTACAACTCTTCTCTTCGACATGGATTTAATCCAACCCTTTCAATATTAGGAAAAGGTTAGATCACATATGA
>CANMPB010000036.1 GCA_947499625.1 Methylophilaceae bacterium | reverse complement strand
TAAGACCATCTGTCAAAGTTGGCTCAAGTTTTGCTTGCTATATAAATGAAAATGGAAAATTCATGAAAAAAACCACGATGCCATCCTTAAGTCCAGAACTTAAAGGGATTGAACACTTAGCAAGTGCAGTATTGCTATGCGATATTGAAGGTCATATTTTGTATATGAATCCATCGGCGGAAATTTTATTTGGGCTCAGTGCTAAACATATTTACATGATGACCTTGGATGAAGCATTTCCTCATTCTGACATTTTAAAAATAGCCATCAGCCAAGCTTTAAATAGCGATACACCTTATCGTGAGCATGAGTTTTTAATTACCACTTTAAAACATCAGTCCTATTCTGTGACATGCACCATCACACCCATTCAAAGCAAAATGATTCGATATATTCTTGAGTTCCAGCAAATGGATCAGCAATTACGAATCGCAAAAGAAGAGCGCATGTTAATTCAGCAACAAGCGAACTCAGAATTGATTCGAAATTTAGCGCATGAAATTAGAAACCCATTAGGAGGCTTAAGAGGAGCCGCTCAGCTTCTAGAGCATGAACTACCTGACGTTTCATTAAAAGAATATACGCAAGTCATCATTAAAGAAGCGGACCGCTTGCAATCTCTCATGGATCGATTGCTTGTCCCCCATCAAAAACCTAAATATGAACCTACTAATATTCATGAAGTATTAGAAAGGGTCAGAAGTTTGTTATTAGCAGAATCGCCCGATGAAATAAAAATTCAACGTGATTATGATACGAGCCTGCCTGACATTATTGGCGACCGCGAAAAATTGATTCAAGCGGTGCTTAATATTGCGCGTAATGCCGTACAAGCGATACATGAAAAGAAACAACAAGGTTTAATCATTTTTAAAACGAGAGCTGAACGACAAATTATGCTCGCTAAAAAACGTTACCGTGTCGGCATTAAACTCGACATTATTGATAACGGACCTGGAATCCCGGCGGGTATTCGCGACAAAATATTTTATCCTCTGGTCTCGGGCCGCGAAGGTGGCTCAGGACTGGGTCTATCATTAGCGCAAACATATGTGAGTCAACATCAGGGGATGATTGAATGTAAGAGTGAGCCAGGACAAACGACATTCACGATTTTATTACCGATTAAAGATTTAGATACAAAAGAAACTTCTCTTCACAATCAAGAAATACAAGGATCTTCACTATGAAAGCAATTTGGATTATCGATGATGACAAATCCATTCGATGGGTATTTGAAAAAGCACTCGCACGAACTGACTTAAATTTTAAAACGTTTAGTTCGATTAAAGATGCATTAGCAGCCATTAAAGATGAAGAGCCGCAAGTGATTGTGAGTGATATTAGAATGCCGCAAGGTTCAGGCTTAGAGCTCCTTCAAGTGATCAAAGAAAAATATGCACATATACCAGTCATCATCATGACAGCTTATTCTGATTTAGAAAGTGCGGTAGCTGCATTTCAAGGAGGGGCCTTTGAATACTTGGCAAAACCATTTGATGTGGACCAAGCGATTGAAATTATTCATCGTGCGATTGATGAATCTTTAAAGCAAACGAATCAAGAAGTTTCTTTTGAAAATTCGACCGAGATGATTGGTCATGCGCCATCAATGCAAGAAGTATTCCGTGCAATCGGACGACTTAGCCGTTCTCATGCCACCGTTCTTATCAATGGTGAATCAGGCAGTGGTAAAGAGTTGGTTGCAAGTGCGCTTCATAAACATTCTCCTCGAGCAGATAAACCTTTTATCGCAATTAATACAGCAGCGATTCCAAAAGATTTATTGGAGTCCGAACTCTTTGGCCATGAACGCGGTGCATTTACAGGAGCGCAAGCTTTGCGAAAAGGTCGTTTTGAACAAGCAGATGGTGGCACACTTTTTTTAGATGAGATTGGTGATATGCCAGCAGACCTTCAAACAAGACTTTTACGTGTCTTAAGTGACGGCCAGTTCTATCGCGTCGGTGGCCATAACCCGATTAAAGTAAATGTCAGAGTCATTGCAGCCACCCATCAAGATATGGAAGAAAGAGTTAAAGCAGGACTCTTCCGCGAAGATTTATTTCATCGACTCAATGTCATTCGATTACGTTTGCCCGCCTTAAGAGAGCGTGCAGAGGATGTTCCAGATTTAGCTCGCCACTTCTTACAACAAAGTGCACAGCAATTAGGTGTTGAAACAAAGATTTTATCTGAAGACACTCTAAATTATTTATCGCACCTTCACTGGAGTGGCAATGTGCGCCAACTTGAAAATGTCTGTCACTGGTTAACCGTCATGGCACCAGGTCAAAATATCGACATCAAAGATTTGCCGCCTGAACTCAAAAATAATGATATGTATAAAGAAGTATCTATCAATTGGAAAGATGCATTAAAGCAAGAAGTGCAATTAGCTTTTAACAAAAACCAAAAAGATATTCTGACGAATCTCAATCAAACATTTGAGAAGATTTTAATCGAAGAAGCGCTTCACTTTACCAAAGGAAGACGCATCGAAGCAGCTGAGATGTTGGGCTTAGGAAGAAACACCTTAACCCGAAAAGTCAAAGAATTAAAAATCGAAAAATAAATTTATTTTTTTAAATCAGGCACTGCTTGATTTTGTACTTTAGGAGCAACCGTCATCACAATCATTGATTTGGCTGCTAATGGGCCGCCTTCAGTAATTTCTAATGTAAGTGTGCGAGTGCTATTTGTAAATACCAAAATACTTAACTTAGCTTTAGTCGATGAAATAAGTTGCCAATTATGTTTTGGGTATTCCCTCGCAAAAAAA
Source organism: Methylophilaceae bacterium (assembly GCA_947499625.1). Taxonomy (GTDB): domain Bacteria; phylum Pseudomonadota; class Gammaproteobacteria; order Burkholderiales; family Methylophilaceae; genus Methylopumilus. The sequence goes on along the minus strand of CANMPB010000036.1, from coordinate 3,646 downwards.
GCACTTGCTTCTAAAGGCTCCATACTTGATGACAATTCAATACGGCCTGCCCAGTTATCGCCTTCACCTAAAATTAAAGATTTATCTGACGAGATGCGAGCATCTTTAGGAAGTGGCATTTGATTAAAGAACAAGGTTTCAATTTTTTTGATATCGTCAAAGCGTTTACCTAAGTCGCCTAAATTATCAGTGGTAGCACAGCCACTAATTAAAAGGAAAGCAGTAAGAGATAGAAGTTTTTTCATGAAATTGAGTTTAATTCAAAATTTATAAAATAGCCATTTTACAAAACAAACCCAATTTTTAAAGAAAGTTATTGTTTGACGTAAGCTTCGAGTTCTTTAATCAGGTTTTTTTGATACACAATCATTTCTTTCGCTACATCACCCAAAGACAACATACCAATGACTTTGTTGCCATCCATAATGGGCAAGTGACGAATATGATGTTCGGTCATAAGCGTCATTGCTTTTTCAAAAGTATCTTTCCCGTGTCCCACAAGCACATTTTTAGTCATCACGTCTTCAATCAAAGTGACTTTAGAAGATTTCCCTTGTAAGACAACTTCGCGTGCGTAATCTCGTTCTGAAAAAATACCGACCATTTTGTCTTGATCCATCACAATGAGAGCGCCAATTTTATATTCAGCTAGGATGATAAGGGCATCAATCACGGGACGATTAGGGGCGATACTAATGACTTCGTTATGCTTTTTATCGGCAATAAGTTGAGCAGCTGTTTTCATAGGGCACCTTTTTTGAAAGCTTAGAATCTAAAGATACACTTTATAATAATGTCACTGTATTAAACAAGTATAAAAATGCTTCTTAAAAAAAATCAAAGCCTGATGGCTTTTTTAGCCCTTATGCTTTTGTGCCTTATTTGGGGGTACAACTGGGTCGTTATGAAAAATGCCCTTCATTTTGCAGCCCCTTTTGATTTTGCAGCCCTTCGCACTGTCCTAGGAGCGCTTTGTTTATTCATTGTGATGCTTATCTTAAAAAAACCTTTTAGCATCAAAGAAATTCCAAGTCTGATTGTTTTAGGTCTTCTTCAAACTGCAGGCTTTACAGGACTTCTGCTATGGGCTTTGGTTGAAGGTGGTGCTGGTAAAACAGCGGTACTTACCTACACCATGCCTTTTTGGACCATGCTTTTGGCCTGGCCACTTTTAGGGGAAAAATTACGCGGATGGCAATGGCCCGCAGCCTTGTTTTCACTGATGGGCATTTTATTTATTTTGGACCCTCTTCATTTGGGGACCGATGTATTTAGCATGATATTAGCCATTGTGTCTGGTATTTCATGGGCATTGGCTGTGATTTTAGCTAAAAAACTTCAAGCACGTTCGCCCAATCTTGATTTGATTTCCTTAACGGCATGGCAAATGTTTTTTGGTTCCATCCCTATTGTTATAGTCGCTTTAATGACGCATACGACTTCGATTGAATGGAGTGGTTATTTTATTGGAGCTCTTATCTATAACTCAGTCTTTGGCAATGCGATTGCATGGCTATTATGGCTTTATGCATTAAGACATTTATCAGCAGGCATAGCTACCATGACCACAACGGTTTGCCCTGTTATAGCCGTGATTGCATCATCGATAGAGCTTCATGAAGTCATTAAATCTTTTGAGTTATTTGGTATGTCTTTCATTGGAATCTCTCTTCTGATGATTTCTTACGACCGCATTAAAAAACACAAAGAAGAGCTCGTGCAGCCGTGGCTTAGAAAAGAACCCATGATAAAATCAAAGTCTAGAAAGGGCTAAGCATGGCAGGACATTCCAAATGGGCAAATATTCAACACCGCAAAGGTCGCCAAGACGCTAAGCGCGGAAAAGCATTCACAAAAATCATTAAAGAAATTACGGTTTCAGCAAGACTCGGCGGCGGAGAAGTCAACTTCAATCCGAGATTGAGAGCGGCTGTGGCGCTCGCCAAAGAAGAAAATATGCCACAAGACAATATCATGCGTGCTATTAAAAAAGGCACGGGCGAATTAGAAGGTGTGAGTTACGAAGAAGTGAGATATGAAGGTTATGGCATTGGTGGAGCTGCCATTATTATTGATTGCTTAACGGATAACAAACAAAGAGCTGTCGCTGATGTGAGGCATGCGCTCACTAAAAATGGCGGCAATTTAGGTACCGACGGATCCGTCGCTTTTTTATTTAAACATTGTGGCCGCATCTTTTTTGCTCCCGGCGTAGATGAAGATAAGGTGATGGAAGTAGCTTTAGAGGCAGGGGCTGAAGATATTATTAATGATGAGGACGGCAGTATTGAAGTCACCACTCCTGTTCAAGAATTTATTCAGGTTAAAGAAGCGCTTTTAAATGCAGGTTTAAAAATAGAGTTAGCCGAAGTCGCAATGCGCCCTACATTAGAAAATGTTTTAAGTGGAGATGATGGGATTAGAATGCAAAAAATTTTAGATACGCTTGATGATTTAGATGATGTGCAGGAAGTTTATACCACTGCAGTGATTGAAGATTAAATCATCATTGAGCGATCCTATTATCATCCTTGGTATTGATCCTGGTTTAAGACTGACGGGATTCGGTGTCGTTGAAAAAAGTGGTGACAAGATTCGCTATCTTGGAAGTGGTGTAATAAAAACTGTCAGCGCCAAAGAAGAAGCGCGTGATAGTTTGCCTGCGCGTATTCAAATTATTTTAGAAGGGCTCTTTGAAGTGATCGATCAATATAAGCCAAAACAAGTAGCCATTGAAAAAGTGTTTGTGAATGTGAATCCACAATCCACCCTTTTATTAGGTCAAGCGCGAGGAGCTGCCATCAGCGCTGCCGTCATCAAAAAATTACCTGTCTATGAATACACAGCGTTACAAGTTAAAAAATCAGTGGTGGGTTCAGGGCATGCCAAAAAAGAGCAGGTGCAAGAAATGGTCAAACGCTTTTTAAAATTGCCTGAATTGCCTCAAGCTGATTCTGCAGATGCACTCGCTTGTGCGATGTGTCATGCACATGCTTATAACCAATTGCAAAGTATGGATGCTTTAAGTTATCGCATGAAAAAAGGTAGGCTCGTATGATAGGAAGAATTTCCGGCATTCTTTTAGATAAGACACCCCCCTTGGCTTTAATTGATTGCAATGGTGTGGGCTATGAATGCGAAGTCCCTATGAGTACTTTTTATTTGCTTCCTCAGGTGGGAGATAAAGTGACATTACTCACTCACTTTGTTGTACGTGAAGATGCGCAACTATTATTTGGCTTTGGCACCAACCAAGAACGTTTAATGTTTAGACAGCTTTTGAAAGTAAATGGTATTGGTGCTAAATCGGCACTCGCGATTTTAAGTGGCTTATCAATTGATGAATTGATTCAAGCGGTGTCATTACAAGAAGCAGGCCTTTTAACTCGCGTACCCGGTATTGGTAAAAAAACAGCCGAAAGATTGCTTCTCGAGCTTAAAGATAAATTCACGCTTGATTCAGCGCTAAGTATTAAGGGTTCTAGTATTACATCGATCAGCCAAGATGTCCTCAATGCACTCATTGCATTAGGCTACAATGAACGCGAATCTTTAAATGCTGTAAAAAGTTTAGATGTAAATCTCACCGTGAATGACGGTATTAAACAAGCTTTAAAATATTTATCTAAAGGCTAATGAAGACGCA
>CANMPB010000035.1 GCA_947499625.1 Methylophilaceae bacterium | reverse complement strand
CAAGCGCTTCGCCGTTTACGCCAATTAATCGAATTTCTTGAGCTGTAATATCTCCGTTAATTCTGACTTCTTTCTCTTGAGCGATAACAAATCCCCTGTAAATATAAAAGAAAAACCGCGCTACCTTGTTGCTAGACTTTAGTTTGAACTTCCTGATTTAGTCGATCAATCAATGACTTAATCGACATAGATCCTAAGTCTTCGCCTTTTCGGGTTCGCACGGCAACTTGCCCAGCTTCCATTTCCTTTTCTCCTACAATTAAGAGATAAGGAATCTTTTGTAAGCTATGTTCCCGTATTTTATAGGTTATTTTCTCATTTCTCAAGTCAGAATCGCATCGGATGTGGTTTTTCTTGAGTTCATCCATGACTTTTGAAGCGTAGCTTGCATGTGCGTCAGCAATATTAAGGATAACCGCTTGTGTCGGGGCAAGCCAAAGAGGCATAGCACCCGAGTAATGCTCAATAAGAATCCCAATAAAACGCTCCATAGAGCCTACAATAGCGCGATGTAACATCACAGGATGTTTGCGACTATTGTCCTCTGTCACATATTCAGCGCCCAGGCGTTCGGGTAAGTTAAAGTCGAGTTGGATGGTACCGCACTGCCAAAGACGGCTTAAGCTGTCTTTTAGGGTAAATTCGATCTTAGGTCCATAAAAAGCACCTTCCCCGGGCTGAAGGTCAAATTCGAGCTTATTTTCAACTAAAGCAGCTTTAAGAGCAGATTCCGCCTTATCCCAAGTTTCGTCCGAGCCTACACGTTTCTCAGGCCGGGTAGATAATTTCACTAAAACATCCTTAAATCCGAAGTCTTGGTAGGCTTTAAAAAGCATGACAATAAATTTAGCGACTTCATCTTTAATCTGTTCTTCAGTACAAAAGATATGGGCATCATCTTGAGTAAATCCACGAACGCGCATTAAGCCATGGAGTGATCCCGATGGTTCGTTACGATGGCATGAACCAAACTCTGCAAGTCTTAAAGGAAGATCACGGTAGCTATGAAGGGCATGATTAAAAATTTGAATGTGGCCAGGGCAATTCATAGGCTTCACCGCATAGTCTCTATTTTCAGAAGAGGTTGTAAACATATTGTCGCGATAGTTTTGCCAATGTCCGGATTTTTCCCACAAAGTCTTATCCATGACCGTTGGCGTTTTAACTTCTTGATATCCATAATCTAAGAACATCCTACGCATGTAATGCTCAATCTCTTGCCAAATCGACCATCCTTTGGGATGCCAAAACACCATACCAGGTGCTTCATCTTGCATATGGAATAAATCGAGTTGTTTACCTAATTTACGATGATCTCTTTTTTCCGCTTCTTCTAACATGAAGAGATAATTTTGTAAGTCTTCTTTATTGGTCCATGCAGTGCCGTAGATTCTTTGTAGCATTTCATTTTTAGAATCCCCGCGCCAGTAAGCGCCGGCCACCTTCATTAATTTGAATACTTTTAACTTTCCGGTCGAGGGCACATGTGGGCCTCGACAAAGATCTGTAAATTCACCTTCAGTGTATAAAGAAACTTCCTGATCTGCTGGAATAGATTCAATAATTTCAGCTTTGTAATTTTCTTTAATCGATTTGAAATATTTAACTGCATCATTACGCGGCAATACTTTTCTTATGATGGGTAAATCGCGATTAACAATTTCTGTCATCTTCTTTTCAATTTTTTCTAGATCTTCTGGGGTGAAAGGTCGTGTATATGAAAAGTCATAATAAAAACCATGTTCAATGACAGGGCCAATCGTAACTTGTGCATCCGGGAATAACTCTTTAACAGCGTAAGCTAAAAGGTGGGCGGTTGAATGACGAATAACGTCAAGCCCTTCAGGATTTTTGTCAGTAATGATTGCGAGATCGCTATCCTCACGAATGACGAATGAAAGATCGACAAGCTGATCATTCACTCGACCTGCAAGAGCTGCACGGGCAAGTCCAGCGCCGATGTTTTGTGCAACTTCTGCAACGGTCACATCACTTTCAAATTGTCGCTTAGACCCGTCTGGTAATCTTATTTCAGGCATAGTTGAATTGAATCATTAAGCATTGCGTCATTTTATAAGCTTTTCACTATTCTTGATAGCTTGAGCCATGAGGCAAAAAATTGGTAGGCGCGATTGGAATCGAACCAACGACCCCCACCATGTCAAGGTGGTGCTCTAACCAGCTGAGCTACGCGCCTAAAGAATTTAGGACTTTTGGATTCTATCCTATTGAAGAACCCTTATCAATGATCGCTTCGTAACCATATGTAAAATCGGGGTACTTTAATATAAATCCATTTTGATTCAGTAAAACAGATTGCAATTGCTTCCCGCTTTCTAAGATCGGAATTTCAATAGTATCGGTGGTTAATTGAAGACGCTTTCTGATCCAAGTTAATACATCATATTGTTTAGTCGGTATACCATCTGTGACAAGATAAAGTGGTTCGATAGGTTCTTTCAACATAATTCGCTTTATCAGAAATACAATAAAGCGAGCAGCATCTTCTTCGTGAATTCGATTAGACCAGTTATTAGTTGCAGGCCAATTACCAGGATTACTTTGCGCTAATTGAATCATGCGTGTTCGATTGGGGCCATATATCCCAGATAAACGTAATATGGTGGCCTTATCTTTTAATTGACGTGCAACCGCTTCAGCCTCTATTAAAGCCTCACCCCCATAATCAGAGGGTTCTGCTATATCGAGCTCACTTAAAATCTTAGTCGTTTTTTGTCCATAAACCCTTGTACTTGAAACAAAGAAAAGATGCTTGAAATGATCGAGTTCTAAAAGCGCTGCGTAAGTTTTTTTTAAACCTGCCACATAATGGTCTTGATAACTTTCAACAGACTGTGTGTCTGCTGAAACAGCGTAGATAATGATTTCAGGATTTACCGATTTAATCACATCAATGGCTTCATTTTTTAAAATATCTACCTGATGCATTACGATAGAAGGAGGTGATTTTTTTAAGCTTCGACTAAACCCATATAATTTAAATATATCAGGATCAGCATTTTTGACAATCGAGAAACCGAGTTGACCGCAGCCTACAATTAAAATTTTAAGAGGTTTTATTTCCAAAGCGTTTTAAAAATAAATCCAGGAAAAGAAAAAACTAAAAATAAAAAGAAAGTCACCGCAAAAAATTCCCAAGCTTGCGGTTGAATATGCCCCACCACTTTAAGCTCTGCCAAAAGTGAAATGCCGCCGGCCACAAAATATAGAATCACCACTTCAAATAAAGCCCAAGAAAAAGGTTTTTTATGGGATGGGAATTTCTTAATAAAAAGAAAGTCACTAAACATCCAGGGCATATTGGCCATGATGATCGTAATTAGAATAAGTATCCATTGCGTCATTTAATGAATACTCAAAGCTACCGCTTGCGTTGTAGCCTCCATAAATGTATGTGGCACTAGACCAACTACTAAAAGCGCTAATGCATTAGCCGATAAAATCCATTGCATATCCATCGGGACATCCAATTTACTTTTTAATTTTGGTTCATCAAAATACATAAGCTTTACAATCCTCATGTAATAAAACATTCCTACCAAAGCCATCATCACTGCATACACAACAAAGGTAGCGAAGCCTGCATCAAAGGCTGCTTGAAGTACCATAAATTTTGCATAGAAACCTATGGTAGGTGGAACACCTGCCATACTTAACATGGTAATTAGCATAAGAAATGCATACCAAGGATTTCTCTTATTTAAACCTTTAAAGTCTTCAAGTTTTTCACACTCGAAATTTTTACGAGACATCACCATTAATATAGCAAAAGATACTAATGTCATAAACATATAGCTCACAACATAAAATAAACTTGATGCATAACCATTAAGTGTGCCGCTCATTAAACCAAAAAGAATGAAACCAATATGAGAAATCGTTGAGTATGCATACATACGCTTGATATTTGTTTGTGCAATCGCTGTGATATTTCCAATGCCAATAGAAAGCACTGCCATAATCAGCATCATTTGTTTCCAATCAACCATCATCGATTGAAGTCCGTCACCTAGTATACGAAGTGTAATTGCAAAAGCTGCTAATTTAGGCACAGAGCTAATGAGCATAGCGATTGATGAAGGTGAACCCTCATACACATCAGGAACCCACATTTGAAAGGGTACTGCGCCTAATTTGAAAGCAAGGCCGGCAACCACAAAGACAAGGCCTAGAACAAGGATTGCATGGTCGGTAGGGTGATTCAATAATGCTGTTGAAATAACATTTAAATCTAAACTTGAGGTCGCACCATAAATCATCGACATACCATAAAGAAGAAGCCCTGATGCAAGTGCGCCTAAAACAAAGTATTTAATTGCTGACTCAGTGGCTTTTTGGTTGTCACGATCAAGCGCTGTGAGAGAATATAAACATAAAGAGAGAATCTCTAGCCCCATATAAATAAGAAGCATGTTATGACTTGAAATCATAATCATCATGCCAAGTAATGCAAATAAAACAAGCGCAAAGTATTCGCCACGATATAAATCGCGATCTTTCATATAAGACCGGCTATAGAAGAAAATGAGTGACGTACCTACATAACTCACCATTTTTAAAAAATCTGCTAAGCCGTCACGAACAAACATGTTTGAAAAAGCAAATTGCGTTTCATGGCTAAAATTTTGGCCAGTCAGATAAGCCCCGCCCAATAAAGTGAATTGAGACAATGCAAAAATAATCCAACGCATAGATGGCTTAATAAATAAATCTGTCATCAGCACAACCATTGCCATTGAAAGTACAAAAATTTCTGGGAAGATTAAAGAAAGATCGGATTGAATAAGTTGATTCATTTATACATCCAATGGTAATGATGTGACGGGTTTTATTAAATGCATATGCTCTAGAAATTGAGCTGTCGTGGCATTTGTCATATCCGTGATAACCCTTGGGTAAACGCCTACTAAAATAATAAGCACTGCCAATATAGAAAGAATAAAAAATTCACGCCTAGAAATATCTTTTAATGCGCTAATTTTTTGATTACGCGGTGCACCATAAAATACGCGCTTCACCATCCATAAGGAATAAGCCGCTCCGAAGATAAGCGAGCTTGCAGCTATCATTGCAATCCAAAAATTATTTTGCATCGCACTCATGATCACCATAAATTCGCCTACAAAACCTGAAGTCCCTGGAAGCCCGCAATTAGCCATAGCAAAAAAAACTGCAAAAGCTGAGAAAACCGGCATCGCGTGAATGACACCACCATAATCTGCAATCTGTCTTGTATGTAATCTGTCATATAAAACGCCTACAGATAAAAACATCGCTGCTGAAATAAAGCCATGAGAAATCATTTGAACGTAAGCACCCTCAATACCAATGGCATTAAACATAAATAAGCCTAAAGTGACAAATCCCATATGTGATATCGATGAATAAGCGATCAATTTTTTCATATCTTTTTGCACAATGGCAATCAGTGCAATATATAAAATAGCAATGAGTGACAAAGTCACCATAAAATCCTTTAAATAAATCGCGGCATCAGGCGCAATCGGCATTGCAAAGCGCATAAAACTATATGCACCTAATTTCAACATCACTGCTGCCAAAATGACTGATCCGCCAGTTGGCGCTTCAACGTGGGCATCAGGTAACCATGTATGCAACGGCCACATGGGAATTTTGACTGCAAAGGCCATGAATAAAGCTAAGAAAATAAAGATCTGGGGATAGAGGCCTAGACCGGCATTATAAAAATTTACTATCTCGAATGAGTGTGTATGTAGGTAAAGATAAATAAACGCTACCAACATTAATAAAGAACCTAAAACAGTATATAAAAAGAATTTAATCGTGGCATAAATTCTATTAGGCCCTCCCCAAATACCAATCACCAAGAACATAGGAATAAGCATTGCCTCCCAAAAAATGTAATAAAGCATGGCATCAAGCGCGCTAAACACGCCAATCATGAGGCCTGACATAATCAAAAAGGCTGCCATATATTGTGCAACTCGATCTTCTATTGATCGCCATGAAGCTATCACAACAATCACTGTAGTGAAGCTTGTCAAAAGAATTAAAGGCACAGCAAAACCATCTACGCCTAAATGGTAATTAATATGAAAGGCTGGAATCCAATGAAAGAATTCCTGAAACTGAAACTGTCCAAAAGAAAAATCGAATGCTGTGTAAAGTGGGATGGTAATTAAAAATGAAATCACGCTACTGATAAGTGAAAACCATTTGGCTTGCGTATCGCTCATTTTTCCACTTAGTAAAAGTATCAAGCTACCTAAAAAGATAGGTGTCCAAATTGAGTAACTTAATATGTGAGTTAAATTCATCTTATATTTTTATAAAGAAGGTTAAAAATAAAAATACACCTATTACCATCGCAAAAGCATAGTGGTAAATATAACCCGATTGAATGACTCGTATTTTTTCTGCAAGCTTACCAATTGATTTAGCTGTTCCATTGACAAGCCATCCATCAATAATTTTGACATCACCTATTTGCCAGAATCTCTCGCCTAAAAAACGACTGCCGAATGCAAAAAACTTTTCATTGAATGAATCAAAGCCATATTTGTTTTCTAATACGCGG
>CANMPB010000034.1 GCA_947499625.1 Methylophilaceae bacterium | reverse complement strand
CTGTTGCAGGTGTAACAAGTTTTGGTTTATTTGTTTCGATTGATGGCATTTATATTGAAGGTTTGTTGCATGTCACAGAATTAGGTAACGATTATTTTACTTATGACAAAGCAAGGCATGCCATGGTTGGAGAAAGATCACATGTTGTTTATCGCTTGGGAGATCGATTAAAAGTAAAATTAGTTCGCGTTGATTTGGAACTTAGCAAAATTGACTTTAGCCTTGAAAGCCATCAAGAAGTTCAAAAGTCCTCATTAAAAGATAGAAAACCAAAAAATTTCTTTAAAGAGAAATCGACTCATAAAAAGAAAGCACACCCTGTTAAACATAAAAGTGGTCCAAAGTTATCTAGAGCGCCTAAAAGTAAAAAGAAAATAAGAGCAAAATAACATGTCACAAAGTCAGATTATTTTTGGATTTCATCCTATCATCAGTCAATTGAGACAATCTTCAAGAAGCATTCAAGAAATCTATTTGGATAGCGATCGCAATGATCCAAGAGCTAAAGAAATTGTTGAGTTAGCGAAAGAAAATAATATCCGTATACTCATGGTTGATCGAGCAAGATTAGATGGCATTGCTTCGCAAGCAAAACATCAGGGTGTGGTAGCAAAAATTATCCCCTTAGTAATTCCCTATAAGACAGTTGAGGATATTTTAGAGGGCGACCTTAAAGAGCCCGTTTTTTTTCTAATATTGGATGGCGTAGAAGACCCTCATAATTTAGGAGCATGTCTGCGCGTTGCAGATGGTATGGGCGTGCATGCTGTTATAGCCCCTAAAGATCGAGCAGTAGGATTAAATGCAACTGTAAGAAAAGTTGCTTCAGGCGCTGCTGAGTCTGTCCCTTTTATCGTGGTAACAAATCTAGCAAGAACTATACGTCTGCTCAAAGAGCAGGGTGTGCTTGTGGTTGGAACAGCAGAAGATGGAGCCGAATCTCTTTATCAATCGACTTTAAGTGGGCCCATTGCTGTTGTTCTTGGTTCGGAGGGCAGTGGCTTAAGGAGATTAACTCGCGAAGCATGTGACTTATTAATTCAAATACCCATGTTAGGCACTGTCGAAAGTTTAAATGTCAGTGTTGCGAGTGGGATTGTGCTATCAGAAATTAGACGACAACGTTTTAAATCCTAAATCCAAGTGTTTTGTAAGTAGATTGACGAGTTTTATTAAATAAAGCTGGTTGTTTACTTAAGTCTTGATTGTAAGATGGCACCATCTTTTCAATTTTACTCTTCCATATTTTAGAGTTTGTTTTGCCTTTAAAGCTTTTCTCAATCACATTTAACATTGAATACACAGATGTTGAAGCTCCAGGAGAGGCGCCCAAAAGAGCGGCGAGGGATGCGTCGTCTGACCAAACTATTTCAGTTCCAAATTCTAATTTGCCACCAATTTTTTTATAGGGCTTGATAATTTGAACTCTCTTACCAGCAGATGCAAGCTTCCAATCTTTTTCGCTAGCCAAAGGGTAAAACTCTCTCAATGCATTCATTTTGTCTTTGTATGAACTACCCGATTCTTTAATGAGATAACTTAAAAGATTTAGATTACAAATAAATACGTGAAGCATTGGCAAAATATTTTGTATGCGAATTGATTTTAATAAATCTAAATACGAGCCCGTTTTCAAAAATTTAAATGTGAAGCTTGCAAATGGACCAAACATAAGTTGTCTTTTGCCATTAATAATTCTTAAATCTAAATGAGGTGCTGACATAGGTGGCGATTTAGGGCCTGCTAAGCCATAAATTTTAGAAAAATGTTTTTTTGTAAGAGATGATTTCTTACATATCAACCATTCCCCATTGATAGGGAATCCTGCATAGCCAATTTGATTTTTGATATTACTTTTTTGGAGTAAGTGAATGGTAGATCCACCAGCACCAATAAAAATAAATTTCGTATTCACTAAAATTATTTTTTTACTCTTTGCGCTGTAAATTTTTATATCCCAGGTTTTATCTTCAGCCTGTGATATAGATTTAATTTCGTGGTTTTTATGAACAGAGAACTTCTTATTAGTCGATAAAATTTTTAACATTTGATGGCTAAGCGATTCAAAATCTACATCACTTCCATACTTAACTCTTGTCATTGCAATATTATCTTTTATGTTTTCACCAATGAGTGGCGCCCATTCTTTGATAGTTTTTTTATTGCGAGAGAATTGTATCCCTTTGAATAGAATACTTTTACTTAAAGCTTCATATCTCTTCTTCAAAAAAGATATATCTTTATCGCCTTTGACAAAGCTTATGTGGGGAACTTGGGTAATAAAGGATTTAGGCTTAAAGCTTTTATATTTTCTGGTTAAAAAGCTCCAAAACTGAAGTGAGACTTCAAATTCTCTATTAATCTTTAATGCCTTATCCACATTAATAAGCTGTTGCCTATTCATGGGCGTGTAATTTAATTCACAGAAGCCAGCATGACCAGTTCCGGCATTATTGATTGATTGTGAGCTCTCCAAAGCACAAGAAGAAAGTTTCTCGTAAATGGTAATATCTATATCAGGGTCTAACTCTTGAAGTAATCTGGCGAGTGTGACGCTCATGATTCCACCACCAATACAAACAACATCTTTTTTAATGTCCACTATCTGCCAACCTAATCCCCTTAATTTTATTTTTTTGATTTTATTAGTTGTTATAATCTATCAAAATAATTTACCTTTAAATTAACCATTAGTCACTAAATTAATGTCTAAACTTTCTGTCATTATCATTGCAAAGAATGAATCTGCAAATATCGCTGATTGCATTAAAAGTGCAAATTTCGCTAATGAAGTTATTGTCCTGGACTCAGGCAGTTCTGATAACACCATTTCTCTTTCAAAGAAATTAGGTGCTAAAGTTTTTAATAAGCCATGGAAAGGTTATGGCCAACACAAAAATATGGCTATTCAATTAGCCAAGCATGAATGGATATTTTCTTTAGATGCAGATGAAAGAATTACGCCGGCGCTCAAACAAGAAATTTTAAAAGAGATCAATCGACCAGATTTCAATGTTTATGATGTTCCTAGACGCTCCTTATTTGTTTCTAAATTTATAAGGTATTCAGGGTGGCAGCCAGATAGGACAAAGAGACTTTTCAAAAAAGGTACTGCTAAATTTTCAGAGCATCATGTGCATGAGCATCTTGTAAGCCAATATGAAATTGGCCATTTATTGCAGCCCTTAATTCATTATTCCTATAGAGACTTTGAGACGGTATTAAAAAAGATTAATGTCTATTCAAGCTTGGGCGCTAAAGATCTTAAAAGTAAAGGTAAAAAAGGCAGTCTTAAAAAAGCAATTTTTCATGCTATTTGGGCTTTTATCCGAACTTATATTGTAAGGCTTGGTTTTTTGGATGGTCGCGAGGGTTTAATGCTTGCAATCTCTGTTGCAGAAGGCACTTATTACCGCTATATCAAACTTATCTATCTAAAATAAAAATAGCCCATATGTATGGGCTATTTGAATTTGGCTCCTCGACCTGGGCTCGAACCAGGGACACACGGATTAACAGTCCGTTGCTCTACCAGCTGAGCTATCGAGGAATTGAGAACGTGATCATAAAACAGTTATTGTTGTAAGGTCAACTTAATCAAGCTGTAAATTATACTTGAATTGAGTCCTCATTTAAACAGAGAGCGCGCGTTTGATGCGTTTCATTGCCTCTATAAGATTTTCCATTGAGGTTGCGAATGAAATTCTGAAATAACCATCTGAACCAAATGCAGATCCTGGTACTACGGCGACACCTTCTTTTTCTAGTAAGTAGTCTGCCAAAGCAAGATCTGTTTCTTCTTTCAAAATCTTTTGATTAAATAAATGTTCGATAGCTTTTCTTGCATCAGGAAAAGCATAGAATGCGCCTTCCGCCTCAATGCAAGACAAACCAGGAATTTCATTAAAACTTTTTACAACATAAGCATGCCTTTCTCTAAAGGCTTTAATCATGGGATCCATACATGATTGGTCCCCTGAAAGTGCAGCTTCGGCAGCAACTTGGGAAATGGAAGTAGGATTGGATGTCGATTGTGACTGAAGTATTTCCATGGCTTTAATAATATAACCTGGCCCAGCTGCATAACCTATTCGCCATCCTGTCATTGAGTATGCTTTAGACACACCGCTCATAATCACACAACGATCTTTCAATGACGGACTTACATTGAGAATATTATAAAAAGGCATATCTTTTAATTTGACATGTTCGTACATATCATCAGTGCCAATTAAAATATTAGGGTGCTTAACAAGGACTTCTGCAAGAGATGCTAACTCTTCTTTTGAATAAACAGCACCTGTCGGATTTGAAGGTGAATTTAAGATTAACAGTTTTGTTTTAGGTGTGATTGCTTTTTCAAGTTGTAATGCAGTCATTTTAAATTTTTGTTCAATACCACATTCAACAATAATGGGTTTAGCATCAGTCACTAAGGCTATATCTGCATAAGATACCCAGTAAGGTGCTGGAATAATAACTTCATCACCTGAATTTAAAACTGCAAGACAAAAATTAAAAACACATTGTTTACCACCCACACTAACAATAACTTCGCTAAGAGTGTATTCGAGATTATTGTCGCGCTTAAATTTTTCAATAATTGCTTTTTTTAATGAAGGAATGCCTGAGACAGGCGTGTATTTTGTGAAACCATTATCAATTGCAGTTTTTGCAGCATCTTTAATATGTTGAGGCGTATCAAAATCAGGTTCACCTGCTGCAAGTCCAATAATATCTTTGCCTTCTGATTTATAGCGGGCAGCTTTTGCCGTAATAGCAAGCGTTGGAGATTCTTTGATACGTCCGACACATTCAGATAATTTGATGACTGACAATTTTAATCCAGGGCTGATTAATGTATGCCCCTATTTTACGCAAAAAGAACTTGAGTTGAAATAGACTTTTAGTTTATTCGCAAGTCTTAGAACACCCAACGAGCTTGTAATAATCCTCAAGTAGCTCAGGATTAATTTTAGAAATTTTTTCTTGAATCGCCTTAATTTCCTTTTTATCGTCTTTAGATTTGGCAATGAAACCCAACCTCAAAAGCGCATCTGTATTTTGGTCATCTAACAAGACTGATCGGCGATATGCTGTTTCAGCTGCACTTAAGTCATTAAGATGCTCATTTGCTAAACCAAGCTCGAACCAGGCTTCGGCATTATTATTTTCTTTTTTGGTCCATTCTAAAGATACATTTAATAGTTTTTTCCAGTCTTCTTTAATAGTTGGAATAGCTATTTGAAGAAAGAGTGGTTTTTTATCCTCTTCCTCTTCCCATAGGGCTTTACCGACAACTGGAAAAGTAGTTTCACTGGGTTTATTTTTGAGTGTATTTAGCCATTCAATTGGGAGGGCATAGTAAAAAGAATTTCGTCCGGAAGTTTTAAAGGTGTTGATACCGACAAGCCTTCCTTCTGTATCAAATAAACCGCTGCCAGAGGCGCCCATTCTAAATTGAGCTGTACTTAAAATAACTTTACCTAGATCTAGATCATAGGTTGATTTCACAACGCCTGCTGATGTTAAGGGCACAGGAGCGCCACTAGAGTGCCCGATAGCAATGACTCCTTGGCCTTTTTTGAGGTCGGTACTTTTACCTATCATGATCGGTTTAGTGGCCATACCAAAAGTTGTGACTAAACACAAATCATGCCAATGATCTACTTTTACAGTTGTCACTGAGTAGGTTTCTTCTCCTTGAGACACCCAGGGCTTTTTTGTTTTTCTTAGAACATGACAATTGGTTATCACTTCATTATCACCCACAACAACACCAGATCCATAAGCGAGACCACCTGCATCGTTATAACCCCTAATCATGACAACACTAAAAAATGAACTCATTAATTGCTCTTTATTTAATGACCATGCATTTCCCGAATAAAAAAAGATACTAACGAGGATAAGAGATATAAATTTAAAGGATGGATTCATAAGATGAAGTTTTTAAAAAGTATAATATTGTCTTGACTGGATGCTGAATTAAAAGTTCTTATTAGTTTTCACATATTTTCTTTTCTAAATCTTTTTTAAGTAGAATATCACTATCTTGTTACTTACATTCCCAAATAGCCCGTTCCAGTTATTTCAACCATTTTCTCCTGCTGGCGATCAGCCCCAGGCTATTGATCTTTTAACAAAAGGCATTGTAGATGGAAAGAAATTTCAAACACTTTTAGGCGTGACAGGCTCAGGTAAAACATTTACGATCGCAAATGTTATTGCAAGAATAGGTAAGCCTGCCATTGTCATGGCACCCAACAAGACCTTAGCCGCACAACTTTACTCAGAATTTAGAGAGTTTTTTCCAAATAATGCAGTAGAGTATTTTGTATCTTATTACGATTATTACCAACCAGAAGCTTATGTGCCTGCACGAGATCTTTTTATTGAAAAAGATTCGAGTATTAATGAGCATATCGAGCAGATGCGCCTATCTGCAACTAAGGCACTCCTTGAGCGTGATGACAGTATTATTGTAGCTACAGTATCCGCAATCTACGGTATAGGAGACCCTATAGACTATCAGGGCATGGTCATGCAACTTGTACAAGGTGAAAAATTATTACAACGTAATATTATTTTGCGGTTAGTTTCCATGCAATATGATCGAAATGATTTTGACTTTTCACGCGGTGCTTTTAGAGTCAGAGGCGATACGATTGATATATTTCCTGCTGAAAATTCTGAAACTGCAATTAGAGTTACTTTGTTTGATGACCTTATTGAATCCATTACGCTCTTTGATCCCCTCACAGGACAAATGTATAAAAAGGTTAATCATTTTACTGTGTATCCCTCGAGTCATTATGTGACGCCTCGAGACACAGTTGTTAGAGCTATTGAAAAAATAAAAAATGAATTAAGGGAGCGTTCTGATTATTTTGTTAAGGCAAATAAATTAGTTGAGGCACAAAGAATTGAACAGCGGACTCGTTTTGATATTGAGATGTTAAATG
>CANMPB010000033.1 GCA_947499625.1 Methylophilaceae bacterium | reverse complement strand
GGCTTGATCGTCAGGGCTATTTAAGAAACACGATTAATGCGCAACGCTGTGATGTGATTATTGGGATGGGATCAGATGTCGATTCATTGCGCACTTCCAAACCTTATTATCGCTCCGGCTATGTATTCGTCTATCGAAAATCAAGTAACTACAATATTAAAGATTGGGATTCAGAAGACTTAAGAAAAGGTATTATTGGTATTGTAGGTGAAAGCCCACCCACCATTCCATTGCGCGATCATGATCTTATGGGGAATGCTCGTCCTTACCGATTGCAAAGAGATCTAAATTTACCACCGGGGCACATGATCGATGATTTAGTCGCGGGGAAAATTGATGTTGCTATTATATGGGGACCTATAGGAGGCTACTATGCAAAAACAGCCAAGGAGCCTTTAGTGATTGTTCCACTTCCTGAGTTTAAATCAGAACGAAATTCATTTGATACTCTAAAAGGCAAATCAGAATTTAATGTCTCTCTCGCAGTAAGAAAGAAAGATAAAGAGCGCATGGAAATGATTCAAGGTGCACTTGATCGAAATCAATCTAAGATTATTAAAATTTTAGATGATTACGGCATCCCTCATGTGCCAGTGGTTGTGAGCGACAAGACAGGTAAGTAAAGTTCAAAAAAAAGTCACTCTAAAAGGGTGACTTTAAAACAAAAAATGAGTAACATTACTGTATATTTTCTTAGATTTTTTGGAAGATAAAACAGCTTAATAGAATTTATATTTTGGAGTGAACACCCTTCAAGGTTAACGCAATTTTTAGGAGAAATTATGTTAGTAAAAAAAGTACTCATGTCATCACTTTTAGTTTCTATGATGACAATTGCAGGGGTGGCATCTGCTGATGTTACATTTGTAAAAACAACAGATGGAAGTACGTTTAAACTTGAACCAGCTCTCTTTGATACGCCGGCAGCAAAAGAATTTTTAGCTACTGGTAAAAATTCATATGTTGGTAATGCAGAAGCAACTGCAAAAGGTAAAAAGCTTTTCGGACTTTACTCATGTACTCAATGCCATGGTGGCGATGCAAAGGGTCAAGTAGGCCCGGGTCTAGTAGGCCCTACATTCCGCTACCCTAAAGATGCAACAAACAAAGGTATGTTTGAAACTTTATGGCATGGGACAAACGGTGGTATGGGTGGAAAAGGTTTAGGTATTATGGATGCTACGGACCCCACAAACGGACTTAAGGTGGATGAACTTTTAAAAGTTATTGCTTGGGTTCGTACGCAAGGAACAGGACTTACAGGTAACGAGTAATTTGAAATCTCCTAGGTAATTTCTAGAAAATTAATAATAAAACCACTCCTGTATAATTGCAGTAGTGGTTTTTTATTGTCTGTATTTAAGGAAGTGAAATGCATAAGATTGTGATAGTAGGTGGTGGTGCAGGCGGCTTAGAGCTTGCAACTAAATTAGGCGATACATTAGGTAAAAATAAAAAAGCTGAAATCACTTTAATTGATTGCACGAAGACACACGTATGGAAACCCCTCCTTCACGAAATTGCTGCAGGGAGTATGAATCCTGATAAGCATGAACTGGAATACATGGCACAAGCACATTGGCATCACTTTCGTTTCCGCTTAGGCCGTATGGATCGACTTAACCGTCGCAAGAAAGAAGTATCGATCGCATCTTATATAGATGAAGATGGTAAAGAAATTATTCCAAGAAGAAGTTTTCAATACGACACATTAGTTATATCTGTAGGCAGCACTACGAACGATTTTGGTATTAAAGGTGCGGCAGAACACTCGATTGCCCTAGATACACAAGAGCAAGCCGAAGTATTTCATCAAAAATTACATCATGCTATTTTAAAAGCACAAACACAAAAGAAGGCGATTCAGCCAGGCCAGCTTGAAGTGGTGATTGTAGGCGCAGGAGCTACAGGCGTGGAACTTGCAGCAGAACTTCATAAAGCCACACGCGAAATGACTGCATACGGTATTGACCGCATCAATCCTGATCGTGACATTAAAATATCTATCATTGAAGCAAGTTCTCGCTTACTTCCAGCGCTCCCAAAAAAATTATCTCACTCTGTAGCGTTGGAATTAGGTAAGTTACATGTACATCTTTATTTGGGTGAGCGTGTGACTGAAGTTTCTGCAAAAGGTATTAAGACACATACTAAAAAAATCATTTCTTCAAGCCTTGTCGTTTGGGCAGCGGGTGTCAAGGCGCCAGATTTCTTAAAGAATATTGACGGTTTAGAAACTAATCGTATCAATCAATTAATGGTGAATAGTTCATTGCAAACAACTAAGGATGATTCAATTTTTGCTTTTGGCGATTGTGCTGCATGTCCGATCGATGGTACTGATCAATATGTTCCCCCAAGAGCGCAGGCTGCGCATCAACAAGCAAATCTTCTTTTTAGAAGTATGAAGTTGCGTGTTAAAGGAAAAATACATTTACCTCGCTATGTGTATAAAGACTATGGCTCACTTGTGAACCTAGGGACATATTCAACCGTTGGTAATTTAATGGGCTCTCTCATAGGAGACTCTATGTTTATTGAAGGTATCATTGCACGATTGATGTATCAATCACTTTATAAAATGCATTTAATGGCCTTACATGGATTTATGAGTATGGCATTGCAGTCGTTGGCTCGAATGATTACTCGCAGATCAGAAGCCCAAGTAAAACTTCATTAGTTAATTTATAAAAGAAGCCATAAATGAAAATTGGTATTTTTAAAGAAATAGTTGATGGAGAAAATCGTGTAGCTATCACGCCTGAAATTGTTAAAAAATTAATTCAAATGAAATGTGAAGTGTTTATCGAAAAAGATGCAGGAGTAAACGCTCATATTTCAGACCAGGCCTTTATAAATGAGGGTGCAATCGTTGAATCTAAGAGCAAGATCACCGATACAGAAATTATTCTTAAGGTGCGTGCACCAAGTCACGATGAAATTAAGTCTCTTAAAAAAGACACTATTATTATTGGTTTACTAGAGCCTTTTAATTACCCACTAAAAGAAATCATGGCTAATCAAGGCTTAACATGTTTTGCGCTCGAAGCACTTCCAAGAAACTCGCGAGCTCAAAGCATGGATGTTTTATCTTCACAAGCAAATATCTCTGGTTATAAATCTATATTATTAGCGACGCAATTTTATAAAAAATTTATGCCTATGCTTATGACAGCAGCTGGAACAGTAAAAGCAGCCCGAGTTTTGATTTTAGGTGCTGGTGTTGCTGGACTGCAAGCGATTGCAACCGCAAAAAGATTAGGCGCTATTGTGGAAGCTTCTGATGTGAGGCCTGCAGTTAAAGAACAAATCGAATCACTAGGTGCAAAATTTATCGATGTTCCATTTGAAACAGAAGAAGAAAAAAATATTGCGTCAGGACAAGGTGGATATGCTCAAAAAATGCCTGCAGCATGGTTGAAAAGACAGGCAAGTGTTGTATCAGAACATGCAATGAAAGCAGATATTGTCATTACATCGGCCCTTATTCCTGGCATGTTTCCCCCAGAGCTCATTTCTAAGGATACTGTAGAGGGCATGAAGCAAGGCTCCGTCATTATTGATCTTGCTGCAGGAACAGGGCAAGACGGTTGTGGTAATTGCCCATTAACTCGGGCAGATCAGGTCATTGAACATAAAGGCGTTACTATTGTGGGCTATACAAATCTTCCGAGTTTAGTGAGCCATGATGCATCGGTGCTTTTTGCAAAGAATGTATATGAATTTTTAAAATTATTAATCAGTACCGATGGAAAGTTAGAGATTAATTATGATGATGAATTGCTGAGCACATCGTTAATGACACGTGAAGGTAAGCTATTTAATGAAAGAAAGGTAAACATATAATGGATTTAATGACCATCCAAAACATTTCAATTTTTGTATTAGCTATATTTGTTGGCTATCACGTTGTGTGGAATGTCACACCTGCTCTACATACACCTCTTATGTCTGTGACCAATGCTATTTCTGGCATTGTGATTGTAGGTGCAATTTTACAAGCCGTCCCTATCAATGATCATGAAATTAACTTAACGAGTGTATTAGCATTCACTGCGATATTACTCACGTCAGTTAATATTTTTGGGGGTTTTATGGTGACAAAAAGAATGTTAGATATGTTTAAAAAGAAAGAACGTACCAACAAAGATTAAATCATGGCTTCATTATTATATTTATTATCAGCAGTATTATTTATCTTTTCTCTTAAAGGGCTCTCCTCACCTAAAACATCGAGACTAGGAAATACACTCGGTATGATTGGAATGGCAGTTGCAATTTTAACTACATTTAATATTGGGCATAACTTAATTGTTCCTATGGTGGGTATTGCAATATTAATTGGTGCTTTGATTGGAATCTTTGCAGCCAAAAAAGTCGAGATGACGAGCATGCCTGAGCTTGTCGCTTTAATGCATTCCTTTGTAGGTTTAGCAGCTGTGCTCATTGCAATTGCTGCAGTATTTAATACAAACGATGTTCATAGTGATGCTCAGAGAATTGAGTTATGTATTGGTGCTTTTATTGGCGCTATTACGTTTTCAGCTTCAGTTGTTGCGTTTGGAAAGCTTTCTGGAAAATTCAGTGCAAAAATGATTCAATTTAAAGGCCAGCATCTTTTAAATCTATTTTTATTTATTGCAATGATTTCAGCAGGAATCTTTTTTTATAGCACACACAATACTTCTATATTTCTTTTGATGTGCTTTATTGCATTTGTACTTGGAGTAACCCTTATTATTCCAATCGGTGGTGCAGATATGCCGGTTGTAGTTTCGATGCTAAATAGTTATTCAGGATGGGCTGCTGCAGGTATCGGGTTTTCTCTTAATAACTCTGTTTTAATCATTGCAGGGGCGTGTGTGGGCGCTTCAGGCGCAATTCTTTCTTACATTATGTGTAAAGCAATGAATCGTTCTATTGTTTCTGTGTTATTAGGAGGTTTTGGTTCAGATACTGCTGCAGTAGACGATTCTTATCAAAGTCAAAAAATATCAAAATCAGGCTCGGTTGAGGATGTTGCATTTTTATTATCGAATGCAGATTCAGTGATTATTGTGCCTGGGTATGGCCTAGCCGTAGCAAGAGCTCAGCATGCTTTACAAGAATTAACTGCAAAACTTATCAGTAAAGGTATTAAGGTTAAATACGCAATTCATCCAGTTGCAGGAAGAATGCCTGGGCATATGAATGTGCTTTTGGCCGAAGCAGATGTTCCTTACGAGATGATTGTCGAAATGGAAGATATTAACAATGAGTTTGCTGAAACAGATGTTGTCCTTGTGATTGGAGCGAATGATGTCGTTAATCCACAAGCGAAAAAACCTGGTAGTCCTATTTATGGCATGCCTATTCTAGAAGCATATAAAGCGAAGACTATTATTGTAAATAAACGTTCAATGTCTCCAGGTTATGCAGGGCTGGATAATGAATTATTTTATTTAGATAAAACTATAATGGTATTTGGAGATGCAAAAAAAGTTACTGATGACATTGTTAAAGCAATAGATTAAGTCTGTTAGCTTTGTATTATTTTTTTATAATGCCTATAGATTGCAAGCATTGTGATACTCACAAATAAACCTAAAAGAATGATAATAGTATTGATAGAAAATTCTTCTCTTACCATCCAAGTATAAGTACCACTTAATAAAAGAATCCCAATATTTTCATTAAAGTTTTGCACAGCAATGGAGTGGCCTGCACCAATAAGTAAATGGCCTCGATGTTGAAGGAGTGCATTCAATGGGACAATAAAAAATCCACTTAATGCACCAATCAGTAAAAAGATAAGAGCTGCGATATGCCAATCATGGATCACAACCATAGTCATCACAAAGCCACCCATAAGAATGCCAGCTGGTAGCACTTTTACCGAATCTTTAAGGCTAATATAGCGAGCTGCTATGACTGATCCAATGGCAATACCAAAAGCAACCATAGCTGTTAAGCGCGTTGCCTCTTCTAAATTAAATTGCAATGCATAGCTTGCCCATGCAATGACAATCAATCTTAATGAAGCACCTGCACCCCAGAAGAGGGTAGTCACTGCAAGGGATAATTGACCTTCAGGATCTTTCCATAACACTTTAAATGCATGCCAGAAATCTTTCATCATAAATAGAGGATTCTTTTTTGTCAGTTTGTGATTGATAGGAAATAATGGAATGTAACGATTAAAAACAGCAGCGAGTAAATAAAGCCCTGTAATTATAATGATGGCAATAAGAGGATCAAATTGAGCGAGCGCACCCCCAATAATGGAGCCTAAAATAATCGCAAAGACTGTTGAACCTTCCATCCATCCATTTGCTATCACAAGTTCTTTAGGCGGCAGAAGCTCAGTCAAAATGCCATACTTTGCAGGCGAGTATGCCGCAGCTCCTACACCCACAATCGCATATGCGTAAAGGGGCTGCATACCTAATAACATAGATAAACTCCCAATGAATTTAATAGCATTGGAATAAAACATGACACGACCTTTGGGATAAGCATCTGCGATGCCACCTACGAAAGGTGCCAAAATAATATAAGAGATCACAAAAAATTGAAGCAAGAGAGGCTGATGCCAATAAGGAGAATTGAGTTGAGCAAGTAATGCAATAGCTGCAAATAAAAGTGCATTATCAGCAAGTGCTGATAAAAACTGTGCAATCAGTAAAGGAACAAAACCTTTTGAAACTTTTAAGTTAAAGCGTCTCTGCAGCATAATCAGCTAAGCGTGAACGTTCACCACGCACAAGTGTGATGTGACCGTTATGATCCCAACCTTTAAAGCGATCGACGACATAAGTTAAGCCTGAACTGCCTTCAGTTAAATAGGGCGTATCAATTTGCGCAATATTACCTAGACATACAACTTTAGTACCTGGACCTGCCCGCGTAATAAGCGTTTTCATTTGTTTAGGCGTTAGATTTTGTGCTTCATCAATAATGAGGTATTTGTGAAGGAATGTTCGGCCACGCATAAAATTAA
>CANMPB010000032.1 GCA_947499625.1 Methylophilaceae bacterium | reverse complement strand
CAAAGTTTTCTGATTTGTTATTTCTTTGGTCTATTAACTCCATTTTGACGCCGTTATTAAGAAATGATAATTCGCGTATACGTTTAGCTAGAATTTCATAATGAAAATCTATATTGGTAAATGTTTCGGCTGATGGGAAAAAATGAACTTCTGTACCGCGACGATCCGTGGTGCCCATTTCTGCTAATGGGGCCACACGCTCACCACCTTTAAATTCCATTTGATACACCTTGCCATTACGACAAACTTTTAAGCGCAGCCATTCTGATAGAGCGTTCACAACAGACACACCTACTCCATGCAGGCCACCTGACACTTTATAAGAATTTTGGTCAAACTTTCCGCCAGCATGTAACTCCGTCATTACAATTTCAGCGGCAGAACGTTTAAACTCGTCGTCTTCTTTAACGTCTATGGGAATGCCGCGGCCATTGTCTGAAACGCTCACAGAGTTGTCTGGATGTATAATAATTTTAATATCATCACAATGACCCGCTAAAGATTCATCAATCGCATTATCAAGCACCTCGAAGACCATGTGATGAAGACCGCTGCCATCAGACGTGTCGCCAATGTACATACCCGGTCTTTTTCTTACCGCATCTAATCCCTTTAAAATTTTAATGCTGTCTGAGTTGTATTCTTGATTGTCTATCTTTTGAGCCATGGGTTTCTCTTTATTTTAAATTGAATTAAATGCGCATTGGCATGACCACATATTTGTAGTCATTATTGTTTGGTATCGTAAATAAGCAACTACTGTTCGTATCCAAGAATGCGAGGGTTACTTTATCTTCTTGAATGTTTGTGAGCACATCAATTAAGTATGTCACATTAAAACCAATATCAATAGGATCTTGTTGGTATTGAATTTCTAACTCCTCTTCCGCCTCTTCTTGCTCTGTGTTTGTACTAATCAATTTTAAATTATTGTCTGCAATCATCATGCGAATGCCACGATATTTTTCATTTGATAAAATTGATGCGCGCTGAAGTGAAGTTAAAAGTTGTGAGCGATCAATGGTGAATTGGTTGTTATGCCCCTCAGGAATAACGCGTGTGTAATCCGGAAACTTACCGTCAATGACTTTTGAAATGAGCTGAATATCATTAAAACTAAAACTGACTTGGCCTTTATAAAGCTCAACGGATACCAACTCTTCTGATTCATTAAGAAGCTTAATTAATTCAATCACTGTTTTTCTAGGAAGAATCACTTCTGTTTTGTTGTAGTTTTGATCTAAATGAACTGAAGTGAAGCTTAGGCGATGTCCATCAGTACCTACAATATTAAGTTGATTGCCATTTACTTCAAATAACAAACCATTTAAATAATAACGAATGTCTTGCTGCGCCATTGCAAACTCAACTTGCTTTAATAAACGTTTGAGTTGAATTTGAGAAATTGTAATGACCACAGCTTCACTTGAAGCCTTCGTCATTACTGGATAATCTTTTGCAGGTAATGTTTGAATTGCGAAACGACTCTTATTCGCCTTCACTGCAACGCGACTATCTTTAATTGCAATATCAATGACACAGTCATCGGGTAACGATCTTGTGATGTCGAAAAATTTTCTTGCAGATATGGTGGTAGCAATCTCTTCTGTTAAATCCGCTTTAAAACTTAAGGATACTTGCATTTCTAAATCAGTCGCGGTGAGCTGTACTTGACCATCCTTACCTTGAATTAAAATATTCGAAAGAATGGGTAGTGCGTGCTTACGTTCAACAATGCTTGCAACATTAGCGAGG
This sequence comes from Methylophilaceae bacterium, assembly GCA_947499625.1. Lineage (GTDB taxonomy): Bacteria > Pseudomonadota > Gammaproteobacteria > Burkholderiales > Methylophilaceae > Methylopumilus. Next base: position 5,228 of record CANMPB010000032.1, on the reverse strand, counting down.
GGTTTAAGTAACGCATCTCGTTTAATTTTTATATTCATATCTTTCTTCTTTATTTAATGTTTTTTAATATATAAATCTAATAATAATAATAATGGCGCGGTTTTCTATGGATAACCTTTTAAACCTTAATATAAACAGTTAGTTATCTTGTGAATAACTATGCATTTCTATTTTAATTTCCTGTGGATGAATTGTGGATAAAAAATACATACTTTTATAAAACACCACTTACTCACAATTCATCCACAGCCATTCCACAGGGTTTAATTAACCCTTAAGCACTTGTTTAAGTATCCCCAAGTCTTGTGCAATCGATTGATTACTTAAACGCAATTGTTCAATCTCTTCACATGCATGCATAACAGTTGTATGGTGTCGGCCACCATAAGCCTCACCAATTTCAGGAAAGCTTAAATTAGTAAGCTCTCTTGTTAAAGCCATAGCAAGCTGTCGTGGTTTAGAATAATTACGCGAACGTTTCTTACTTAACATGTCAGATATTTTAATTTTAAAATATTCAGCCACGGTTTTTTGGATATTCTCAACGCTCACTTGACGCCCGCGCACTGCAATTAAATCTTTCAGTGCATCTTTAGCTAAAGTAATATCAATGGCTGACTTTGTAAAATTAGACATTGCTAATATTCTATTTAATGCTCCTTCTAACTCACGCACGTTAGAACGAATTTGTTTTGCAATGAAGAACGCAACCTCCTCAGAAATTTTCATTTTATTTTCTTCAGCTTTTTTAAGCAGAATAGCTACACGCATTTCAAGTTCAGGCGGTTCAATAGCTACTGTAAGCCCCCAACTGAATCGAGTTCTCAGGCGCTCATCGACACCCTCAATTTCTTTTGGGTAGCTATCGCAGGTAATAATAATTTGTTTCTTGTTTTCAATGAGCGCATTGAATGCATAAAAGAATTCTTCTTGTGTGCGATTTTTTTTTGAAAAAAATTGAATGTCATCGATTAATAGTAAATCTAATGAATGATAGTTTTTTTTGAAAGCATCAAAAGCTTTATTCTCATAAGCTTTCACTACATCCGATACGTAGCGTTCTGCGTGAAGATATTTAATCTTTGCATCAGGCTGAATATTCTTTAGGTGATTGCCAATCGCGTGAATTAAGTGTGTTTTGCCTAAGCCCACGCCGCCGTATATAAAAAGTGGGTTATATGCTTTACCTGGATTTTCAGCAACTTGCATAGCTGCAGCGCAAGCTAATTGGTTGGCTTTGCCTGTCACAAAGTTTTCAAATGTAAATTGAGTATTGAGACCAGACGCTTTGACTTCTTTGAGTGTGCCGCCCGCACTTTTTTTGGTTGTTTCATGGGCAGGCGCTTCGGCCACGTTATTTGGCGGTGATATGGCTAAAGCCTTTGATAAAACCGCCTCTTTTTTAGGCAATATGGATTCTTTAATAGCGCGTATGGCAAATTCTACTTTGGTGACGTCAGGAAGCAGTTCTTTGGCTAGCAGTTCAATTTTTTGTGCAAAGCGATCTTTTACCCATTGTTGCACAAACTTATTGGGGGCCAATATCTTAATTTTGTCTTGGTTTTGTTCGAATCTAAGTGGCTTAATCCAAGTATTAAATTGCTGAGCGGAGAGCTCTTTTTTAAAGCGTTCGAGACAGTGAGTCCAAAAATTTTCCATTAACGGCAAAATCCAATATATATAGTTTTCAAATTACAATTTCTTCTTGATTTGGCATTTTAGAGAACCAGAATGGTGTAAAAATGCTTTTTAGGAATGATTGCTTTACAAAATTCATCTTAACTTAACCCATCAAAGTTATCCACAGGCGTTTTAAGACTTCTTAAACAAATAATCGTTGACACAGAGCGGTATGTACGGTAAATTGCGCGATTCTTATCGAATTATAGCTGGAGAAACACAATGAAACGTACCTATCAACCATCAAAAGTAAAACGTGCTCGCACGCATGGTTTTTTAGTACGCATGAAGACTCGTGCAGGACGCGCTGTAATATCTGCTCGCCGTGCTAAAGGCCGTGCTCGTATCGGTCTATAAAGACCTTTCTGGCAAATTCACCATAATTTGCAAACTAAATTAACCAAACTTACAAAAACGGATGAATTTTCATCCGTTTTTAATTTCCGTAAGCGACTTTCCTCTCAGCACCTCAGTTTTCACTATCAGCCCAATACTTTGTCCTTATTTCGTTTAGGTATGGTCGTGGGCAAAAAAACACAGAAATTGGCTGTGAAACGCAACTACATGAGACGCGTCTTACGCGAATTAATGCGAAAAAAACAAGAACAACTCTTAAATTTTGATATAGTGATACGCATTCAAAAATCGTTTTATCGCAACGATTTTGTGGAGATTGAAACAGAAGTTGATCAGATGATTGCAAGATTAAAAAAGTGAAATCAATCGCAATTTTATTTATCAGATGTTATCAATTATTATTAAGTCCCTTTTTTGGACAGCAATGTCGTTTTACACCTACATGTTCGCAATACAGCATAGATGCGATACATAAAAAAGGTGTCATAAAAGGTATTTTTTTATCAATGAAACGAATAGGTAAATGTCATCCATGGTGCAAGGGTGGTCATGACCCTGTTATTTAATTTTGGAATTTTATAATTTATGGATACGAAGCGTTTAATACTTTTTGTTGTATTTTCTTTTTCAATTCTTTTATTATGGGATACATGGCAACGTAAAAATGCTCCAGTTACCGAAGTTGCAACCAAGCAAGATGCGAGCGTTCCATCTTCTCAAAAATTAAATACCACTAGCACTAATGAAGTCCCACTCGATTCTAATTTCAAATTAGAAACCGGCTCGCGTATTAAAGTAACCACTGATTTATACCAGATTGAAATCGATACAGTCGGCGGCGATATTCGTCGGTTACTTTTAAATAATCATTTGGCTGATAATGCGCAAGATAAATTTGTGTTATTAGATGACTCACAAAAACCATTATTTTATGTTGCACAAACAGGACTCATCGGCAATGATTTGCCAACTCATAAATCAATGTTTACATCTGAAAAAATAAATTATGTTTTGGACAATGGACAAAATCATTTAGATGTTAAATTAAATTACAAAAATCAAGATGTTGAAGTTGCAAAAATTATTTCTTTTGATCGCGGCAGCTATCAAATAGCAGTGCGCTATGAAATTACGAATCTTGGAAAATTAGCGATTACACCATCCGCTTATTTCCAGCTTGTGCATGATGATGGTTCCGCTCAAGAGAGCCAAATTACTCCTACATTTATCGGCGGCGCTTACTACAACGAAGCTGATAAGTTTAAAAAAATTAATTTTAAAGACATGAAAAAACGTGACCTATCTCTCATTGCGCTCGATGGCTGGATTGGCGTTGTGCAACATTATTTTGCGAGTGCATGGATTTTGCCTGGAAACCAAAAGCGTGAGTTTTATACAAAAGAAGTCGCAGAAAATATTTATTCGTCAGGTGTAGTGACTCAGCTTTCTGCTATTCAATCTGGCGAGAAAAAAGAATTTTCAACCAAACTCTATTCGGGCCCGCAAATTAAAGAGGAGCTTGAAAAAGCAGCACCAGGATTAATTTATACAGTGGATTACGGTTGGTTAACTTTTATTGCTTCACCTCTGTTCATGGTGCTCCATTGGATTCATAAACTAGTGAATAATTGGGGCGGTGCAATTATTCTTCTGACCGTGTTAATTAAGATTCTCTTTTATCCGCTCTCAGCTGCAAGTTATAAATCAATGGCACACCTTCGCGAAGTAACTCCTCGCTTACAAAGCATGAAAGAAAAATTTGGTGATGACAAAGCTAAATTTCAACAAGCCATGTTAGAACTTTACCGCACTGAAAAAATTAATCCGATGGGGGGTTGTTTGCCGATATTAATTCAAATCCCTGTTTTCATTTCTCTCTATTGGGTATTGATGGGCGCTGTTGAATTAAGACATGCACCTTTCATGTTATGGATCACCGATCTTTCTGTAAAAGATCCCTACTATGTATTACCAATCATCATGGGCATTAGTATGATTGTGCAAACAAAACTAAATCCTGCCCCTACTGATCCTATGCAAGCAAAACTTATGATGGCGATGCCTGTTATATTCAGTGTGTTTTTCTTTTTCTTTCCCGCAGGTTTAGTGCTTTATTGGGTAATTAATAATGTCTTATCTATTCTGCAACAATGGATGATTAACCGATCCATTCATGCAGCCGCGTTGGCTAAGAAAGGTAATGCAGCTCGTAAATAATTTAGATACCATTGCTGCCATTGCCACACCTGTCGGTGCTGGCGGCATTGGTGTCGTAAGAATTTCAGGGGCGAAAGCAAGCCATGTTGCGAAAGAGCTTTTGGGCGTTTGCCCTGAAAATCGTTTAGCGTCCTACCTGCTTTTTTTAGATGCACATGGTCAAGCCATTGATCGCGGCATTGCACTTTTTTTTAAATCCCCACATTCCTATACTGGTGAAGATGTTTTAGAGCTTCAAGGGCATGGTGGCATTGCAGTGATGCAAATTTTATTAGCACGCTGTGTTGATTGTGGCGCGAGACTTGCCAAGCCCGGAGAATTTACCGAGCGCGCTTATCTTAATGACAAGATTGATTTAGCTCAGGCCGAAGCTGTAGCCGATTTGATTAATGCTTCCACTACGGAGGCTGCAAAAAGCGCTATGCTTTCCTTGAGTGGATATTTCTCCAATAAAATCAATGACTTACTAAAAGAACTCATTGATTTACGTATTTATATTGAGGCTTGTTTGGATTTCCCCGAAGAAGATATCGACTTTATTACCACTGGCAAAGTAAAAGAAAAGCTTTTAAGCTTGAGTTTACGTATGGATGAAGTCTCCTCATCTGCTAAACAAGGCTATATATTGCGAGAAGGCTTGACGGTGGTATTAGTAGGCCAGCCTAATGTAGGTAAGTCGAGCTTACTTAATCAATTGTCGGGGCATGATCAAGCGATCGTGACTTCGATTCCAGGAACCACGCGAGATCCTATCAAAAGTGAAATTCAAATAGACGGTATTCCAATTCATGTGATTGATACTGCTGGACTAAGGGATACAAGCGATGAAATTGAAAAAATGGGCATTGAAAAAACATGGATTTCGATAGAAAAGGCCAATATCGCATTATTTTTAGTAGATGCTGGCAAGGGTATTACCGATTACGAGAAAATCATTCTAAATCGCATTCCAAAAGACGTTTTTAAGGTGTGGG
>CANMPB010000031.1 GCA_947499625.1 Methylophilaceae bacterium | reverse complement strand
ACACTAAACCAAAGCTTTATTATTTTAGATGAAGCTCAGAACACAACCCCTGAACAAATGAAGATGTTTTTGACGCGTATTGGCTTTGGATCAAAAACTGTAATTACAGGGGATATTACCCAAATTGACTTAGCAAAAGGTCAAAAAAGTGGGCTGATTGAAGCAAAGAAAATTTTGTCTAAGGTTAAGGGTATTGCATTTACTAACTTCTTATCTGAAGATGTAGTCAGGCATCCACTTGTTCAAAAAATTATCAATGCTTATGAAAACTTCGAAAAAAAAGAAGGTAAGTAATTAACTTCAAATGGAATTGAAACCTACGATTGCCATACAAGATATGGTGCATTCAAAACCAATATTAAAAAAAACACAATGTCTAAAATGGCTCACGTCTGTGATTGATGGAAATGCTGAGATAACTATTCGAATCGTAGATAACGATGAGTCAAGAAACCTAAACACTATGTATCGTAAAAAAAAATATCCAACAAATGTGCTTTCCTTTCTTGTGGATGATGAGGTTTGTTTAATTGGAGATATTGTACTTTGCGCCCCAGTCATCGAAAAAGAGGCGCTTGAACAATCTAAACTACTTGAAGCCCACTACGCTCATCTTATTATTCATGGTGCTCTTCATTTGTATGGTTACGACCATGAAAATAAAAAAGATGCTGATATTATGGAAGCTAAGGAAATTAAAATTTTAACTGGGTTAGGCTATAAAAATCCTTACCTCATAGAAGAGAGTAAATCGCAATGAGCGAATTGAAGAAGTCAAAATTAATTGAACGCCTAAGTCACTTTCTCTTAAGAGGGCCTGAAGATCGTGAACAGCTTTTTGAGTTACTTAAATCATCATATGAAAAAAATTTAATGGATGCAGATTCCCTTTCAATGATAGAGGGCGTGTTGCAAGTTTCAGAAATGCAAGTAAGAGACATTATGATTCCAAGATCTCAGATGGATGTAATTGATATCTCGCATCCACCGAAAAAATTTATCCCTTTTGTTATAGAAACAGCTCACTCTCGCTTCCCTGTAATTGAAGATGATAAAAATGATGTGATTGGCATTTTACTTGCTAAAGATCTTCTTAAATATTATGCAGGTGATGACTTTGAAATTAGAGATATGTTACGCCCTGCTGTATTTATTCCTGAATCTAAAAGACTTAATGTCCTTCTTAAAGAGTTTAGAGGAAGTAGAAATCACATTGCTATCGTCGTTGATGAATATGGCGGTGTTTCGGGCATGGTCACGATCGAAGATGTATTAGAGCAAATCGTTGGTGAAATTGAAGATGAATTTGATTTTGATGAAACTGAAGACAATATTATTCAAGATAAAAATGGTCACTACAGAGTAAAAGCATCGACAGAAATTGAAGATTTCAATGAATACTTTAATGTCAGCTTTAGCAATGAAGAGTTTTCAACAATTGGTGGCTTAATTATTCAAGCGTTCGGTCATCTCCCGAAGCGAGATGAAAAAATCACTTTTCAGGGATTTAAGATCAAAATACTAAGGGCTGATAGCCGTAAACTTTATTCTGTACTTCTTGAAATTGACAGCCCCGTTAATAGCGTGTAATTATTTGAACTAATCGACTTATTGTTTTTCAAAAAGAATTAGGAGTCTTTAATGAAAAAACTATTTTTAGCTATATGTTTAATCTCATCGCCATATTTATGCGCTACGGAAATGAATACTGATAGAAGCATTCTCCCGGTAGACGAAAAATCCTTTATTGAAGCTATCAGTCGTTTTAACAAGGATGAAATTCTGAAGGCGCTTGGGGAGCCTGCTTTCAAAGAAGATTTTAAGATGAAATCTTCTGAGCAGATTGTAGGGTCTGTCTGGCAATATCAGCATATCAATACTGCAGAAGATGGTAGCTATTATCCTATAACCGAGTTAGATTTTCTTGATGAGTTTGTTGAGACTGTTGTTTTTCAAAATACCACTGACAAGCCTTCAGCAAGCCCTTCTCAAACTTATAAAATTCAAAAGCCTTAGTTACTTTTAAGGCTTTATTCTTGATAATTCAGTACAATTGCCTTAAACGGCATTTGTATTTTGAATAAACATTATCCTCTCTTCTATATAGTTATTTCTTTTTGGCTTGGGGCTCTTTCAGTTCTGAGCTTTGCTCCCTTTAACCATCATTTCATTTCGCTTATTTCTTTAAGTGGTCTTTTTTACATCTGGCATAGACTAAGGAATGCTAGGCAAGGATTTTTCTCAGGCCTCTTTTTTGGTCTGGGCTTATTTGGCTTTGGTATTTCATGGATTTATATAAGTCTCAATACATACGGCGGCATGCCCCCTTGGCTGTCCTATTTGAGTACTTTTTTATTTTGCCTCTTCTGTGCTTCTTTTATTGGCATTATTGGATGGTTTTCTTTGCACCGAAAATCGAACTTTTTTTTAATCCCATTTATCTGGACATTCTTTGAATGGATTAAAGGTTGGATCTTCACTGGCTTTCCATGGCTCACAATGGGCTATTCACAAGTACCATCAAGCCCTCTTGTGGGATTCCTCTCTATTATTGGTATTTACGGGCTTACTTTAATACTAACTTCTCTAGCGCTCCTTATCAGCCTTATATTTCTGAATAAAAATAAACGTTCACAGCTTTTAAAGGTTGGTGTGGTATCTGTTGTATTGGTGACAGGTCAGCTTTTAAAATACATGGAATGGACTGAACCTTCAGGTGAGCCAATATCTATATCGCTTGTTCAGGGCAATATTGCTCAAGATATTAAATGGCAAAAAGAAACTGTGACACAAACATTACAAACTTATCAAAAGCTTATTCAAAAAACAAAAGGTCAAATTATTCTTCTGCCAGAAACCGCTTTACCACTCCTTGCAGAATATATTCCTGAAACATTTAAAAAATCTATTTTACTTCATGCCTCAAAAGAACGAGCTCACGTTCTTATAGGTGCAATTGAACGCCAAGATACAAAGTACTTTAATGTAGTATTGAATTTAGACAGTGATTCGTCTCAAGTTTATCGAAAATCACATTTAGTGCCATTTGGCGAATTCATCCCGTTAAAGTTTATCTTTCAATATATTTATACGCATTATCTCAATATGCCTATGAATGACTTATCTAGGGGCAGTATTCGTCAAGAGCCTATGGCAATTGAAAATCAAAAAATTGCTTTTAATATTTGTTATGAGGATGTTTTTGGCGAAGAGATTATTCGAGCACTTCCATCTGCAACAATTCTAGCCAATGTCAGTAACGATGCATGGTATGGAAGATCTATTGCAGCTTATCAACATTTACAATTCTCTCAAGCAAGAGCAATCGAAACAGGAAGAATGGTAATTCGTTCTACAAATACAGGCGCTACAGCAATTATTGATGAGCACGGTGTTGTTAAAGAAATATTGCCCACATTTACTGAGGGCATCCTCGAGGGTTATGTGCAAGGATTTAAAAATACAACACCTTATGTTTTCTTTGGCAATTGGCCTGTCATGACTTTATGTTTCATTGTGCTTCTTGGTTGGGTCATGAGGCATTCAAAACTTTTATGGATATTGAAAAGGAAGTAGAATGCTTGAATCAGAGATCAATTCATTATGCAATTAACTTTTCAAGACATTATTCTCAAACTTCAAAATTATTGGGCTAACCAAGGGTGTGCCATTCTTCAGCCCTATGATATGGAAGTAGGTGCAGGCACTTCACATACTGCAACTTTTTTGAGGTCTCTCGGGCCAGAACCATGGAAGGCCACTTATGTTCAACCAAGTCGACGTCCAAAAGATGGGCGCTATGGTAAAAATCCAAATAGACTTCAACATTATTATCAGTTACAAGTTGTTCTTAAGCCTTCCCCATTAAATATTCTTGAGCTTTATTTGGGCTCACTTAAAGCGCTTGGCTTTAATCTCAAAGAAAATGATATTCGCTTTGTAGAAGACGACTGGGAAAATCCAACGCTTGGGGCTTGGGGTTTAGGCTGGGAGGTTTGGCTCAATGGAATGGAAATTACACAATTCACATACTTCCAACAAGTAGGAGGTATTGACTGCAAACCGATTACAGGTGAAATCACTTACGGACTCGAAAGGCTCGCTATGTATATTCAAGGGGTCGATAATGTTTACGATCTCACATGGACTGATAATTTAAAATATGGTGATGTATATCTCCAAAATGAAATTGAACAAAGTTCATATAACTTTGAACATAGTGACGCTGACTTTTTATTTCAAGCGTTTACTGCCCATGAAAAACAAGCCAATTACCTCATAAGCGAACATTTAGCTCTTCCTGCCTACGAACAGGTATTAAAGGCTGCACACTCTTTTAATCTTTTAGATGCAAGAGGCTCTATTAGTATCACCGAAAGAGCAGAATATATTGGTCGTATTAGAAATTTGGCCCGCAATGTTGCGAGTAGCTATCTATTGAGTCGTGCAAATTTAGGCTTTCCCTTAGCTGATAAAGATCATGCGAAAGAAATTATTGATCAACTCAATGCAAAAAAGATGGCTAAATCGTGAAGTTAGATAATTTACTTATTGAGCTTTTAACTGAAGAGCTTCCTCCAAAATCACAAAAGCAGCTTGGTATCGTGTTTGCAAAAAATATAAAAGAATTTCTTGTCACGCATCGCCTCGCAAATGAAATATCTGAAGAGTCAATCTTTTCAACACCAAGAAGAATCGGCTTACATTTAAAAAATGTTAAAGATGAAGCAGAAAATGAGAATGTATCAATCAAGCTAATGCCCGCATCAGTTGGATTTGATGACTCAAAAAAACCAACTGATGCTTTATTAAAAAAATTACATGCTATCGGTTTAAACGAAAAAGCCGTGAGTGACATCGTTAAAAAAAATGAAAATAATGCTGAAATTCTATATATCGATAAAAATGTAGAGGGCGCAAAACTAAAAGGTATTATTGCTGAATGTATTTCATCAAGCCTCGCGCGTTTACCCATAAAAAAGATGATGTCTTATCAGCTATCGGATGGATGGACGACTGTTAATTTTGTGCGGCCCGCTCATGGATTGATAATTCTTCATGGGGTGAATGTTATTAAAGCAAACGTTCTAGGTATTGCTTCAAACAGAACAACATTGGGTCATCGGTTCGAATCTAAAAAAGAAACAATTGAGATTCAACATGCTGACCAATACCAAGAGCAAATGAAAGCCGAAGGCGCTGTGATTGTGTCTTTTGAAGAGAGAAAAGCGCTAATTAAAAATGCGTTAAATGAAAAAGCAGCCCATCTTTCAAATCAACTTTCCCCTATTGACGACGAGGATCTTCTTGACGAAGTTACAGCGCTTGTTGAATATCCAAATGTTTTGTCGGGTAAATTTGAGTCTAAATTTCTTGAAGTTCCACAAGAATGTCTTATTTTAACCATGAAGGCTAATCAGAAGTACTTTCCTTTGATTGATAAAAATAAGAAACTAGCTAATCAATTTTTGATTGTTTCAAATATATCGCCAAAAAATTCGGATCTTATCACCCAGGGCAATGAAAAAGTCATCAGGCCAAGATTGTCAGACGCAGAATTTTTTTATACGCAAGATAAGAAAAAACCCCTAAAAGACTATCTCTCACAGCTGGCACATATTGTGTACCATAATAAACTTGGCTCACAATCTGAGAGATCTGAGAGAGTTAAAACTATTGCATCTCTAATTGTAAAAAATTTAAATCAGTCTAAATTGCTCGATGCTGTAATGCTTGCATCCGATTTATCTAAAGCGGATTTGTCTACAAATATGGTTGGTGAGTTTCCTGAACTGCAAGGCATCATGGGAAGATATTACGCCCTGAATGAAAAAATTTCAGATGAGGTAGCATTTGCTATTGAAGATCACTACAGGCCAAGATTTTCTGGTGACACACTTCCAAGAAGCACCGTTGGTGATATTGTTGCCATTGCTGACAAAATTGAAACTTTAATAGGTTTATTTAGTATTGGTGAAAAGCCGACAGGCGACAAAGATCCTTTTGCACTTAGACGTCAAGTTATTGGAATCATTCGCATTCTTACTGAAAAAAATATTGATCTAAATTTAAATATAGTTATTTCCGAGTCTATTCAGGCAACTCAGTTAGCAGAATCTAAAGATCTTAATTCTTTCATATATGATCGCCTCTCTAATTTCTTTAAAGATCAAGGTTATGCTGCTCTTGATATCGAAGCCGTGCTTGCGATTGAATCAGGTTTGATAAATGAAATACCTAAAAGGTTAAATGCAATTAAAGCATTTTTATTGCTCCCCGAATCTGAGGACTTAGCATCAGCTAACAAAAGAGTTGGGAATATTCTTAAAAAAGCTGATATTAAATCAACATTAAAAGTTAGCCAGTCTTTACTTAAAGACGAAGCCGAAATTAATTTATATAACATATTAGAGTTAGTAGATGCTGAGTCTAGAAAAGAATATCTGGCAAAAAATTATTCGGGTTCATTAAAATTACTTTGCAAACTTAAAAATCCGATTGATCAGTTTTTTAAAGATGTTATGGTAAACGTAGAAGATGAATCCCTCAAAATGAATCGGCTTGCTCTCCTCGAAAAACTTTATTCGGCAATGAATTTAGTTGCTGACTTATCTAAACTTTCTTCTTAAATTATGAAATTAGTCATTCTAGATAGAGATGGCGTAATCAATGAAGATAGCGTTAATTTTATTAAAACGCCTAATGAGTGGATTCCCATCCAAGAAAGTCTCGAGTCAATTGCTCTTTTAAACCAATCTGGCTTCAAAGTAGTGATAGCTACCAATCAGTCAGGAATTAGCCGGGGTCTTTTTGATGTATCAACACTTAATCTCATTCATGAAAAAATGTTTAAATTACTCTCTCAACAAGGCGGGCATATCGATGCTATTTTCTTTTGTCCCCATGGAGCAGAAGAAAATTGTGAATGCCGCAAACCAAAACCAGGTATGTTAAAAGAAATTGCTCATCGATTCTCAATCAATTTAAGAATGGTTCCAGCCATAGGTGACTCCCTAAGAGATCTTCAAGCCTTTGATGCAGTCGGAGCTCAGCCTATACTTGTTAAGACAGGCAAAGGCGAAGAGACCCTCGCCAAAGGTGGGCTGCCTAAAAATACATGGATTTGTGAAAATCTTGCAGAGGCGACACAAAGAATTATTGCGGAGTATGTTTAACTTAAAATAATGCTTTATTTAAGATCCATTATTTTTTTAATTGGTATGTGGATTTTTACTATTCCATTTACCTTGGTATCCCTTCTTACATTTCCGTT
>CANMPB010000030.1 GCA_947499625.1 Methylophilaceae bacterium | reverse complement strand
CAAAACGGTTGGGCAATGCGTAGACTTGACGGATACTTTCAATACGTTGTCGTAATTTTTTTTTATGTTGCAGTTGAAAAGAAAGCTTATGCGTCCACGCGATTTGCATGCTTTAAGGTGCTTTAGTAGTTTTTATAATCTTTTCAAGTAAATGAATAGTTTCCGAGTCACCTAGATGTTTGCATCGATGTCTTAAGGAAGGTATATATACAGCCTGAATGTCTTCTGGCGTCACAAAATCTCTACCCGATAGATAAGCAATCGATTGAGATAACCTGTAAAGCTGCTTTCGATAGCGAATAGCTAAATTAATCTCTAAAGCTTCCTCAGCCTTTTCAACAAGTGTCAATTGATATTCAAGTACATCGGTATGCATATGAATTTTTTCAATCAATGACTGAATTTTTATAATGTTAGAACTACCTTCTGGGATATTTTTAATAAGCTCAAGTGGAGATGCATGTTTATTTTGCGCCAAAATAGTTTTGTAATCCTTACGACTGAGCTCATTCATTTTCAGAGACAAATAAAAGCGATCTATTTGTGACTCTGGCAAATCAAATACACCTACATGCTCTCTTGGATTTTGTGTTGCAATTACAAAAAAAGGTTTTTCAAGCTGATATGTTTTGCCTTCAATACTCACTTGGCTTTCTTCCATCGCTTCAAGAAGGGCTGACTGCGTTTTAGAGGGCGCTCGATTTAATTCATCGGCTAATAAAACTTGGCTAAATATAGGGCCTTTTTTAAAGATCATCTTCTTCTTTTCTTGATCATAAAAGTTGTAGCCTAATATATCCGATGGCAGTAAATCATTTGTGCATTGGAGACGGGTCGTTTTGATGCCCAGTTTCTGTGCAAGATTTTTGGCAAGCAATGTTTTGCCTGTACCAGGAACGTCCTCAATAAGAAGATGTCCTTTAGATAAAAGGCATGCTAATGCTAAAAAATGAGTATCTAATATTTTCATAAAATAAATTATAAGCTAATCATTAGATGATTAATTATTTTTCATAAAATCGACAACATAAGATAACATGTCACATACGAAATTTAAAAAAAATTAACCATAAGGACCCATAAATGGAATTCGACCAAAAAGATGAAGCACCTTTTAATCTTCCCGAAAAAAAAGAGACAAATAAAAAAACATTAGCAGTTTATATTGCAGCAGGTGTGATCTCTATTAGTTCGTTAATATTTGGTTATGCTAGTTATCAAGCAACCTACTTTAAAGATGCTGAAATCAAGAAACTTAAATCTGACTTAGAAGAAGCCAACATAAAACTATTGCGTATTGATTCTCTTGAAAATCAAGTAAAAGAATTGGAAACTTCTTTAGCAAAAAATACTGCTACAAAAACCGAGCCAAAAAAAGAAAAGAAACCCTTGGCTAAAAAAGAAGTCAAAAAATTAGTGCCTGCAAAAAAAGCAGCAAAGAAAACAAAAATACAAGTAGATAAAGCTAAAGAAAAACCACTTAAGAAGTAAATATAAGGTAACTTGCCACTAAATACGCCTGACCAAAAAACGTTTTATGGTGGCTCAGAAAAGAGTTATACCGATGATCCTTTTTATAGCGAATAAATCATTCTTCGGTTTTTGTCGCTTTATTTTTTTCTGGGGATTGTTTAGGCTCGTTACCTAAGTGAAGATCGATACCTTTAACTAAATTTTTAAATTTGTCTGTATACGTGATTTTTTTAAGGTCAGTTTTTTGGCCATAAAGTGACATGGCAGAAAAAATAATGGTATATAAAAGAATCACTGTAGCAACCACTGTGGTCTCAAAAAAATAATCTCGCACTAAAGTCAATACAGGATCTAACCACACCCAGCCTTCTTTCACCTGATACGCAAGATTGTCTTCCCAAACCGATTGCATGGTATTTAAATATTCAAATAAAGCCGTCATTGTTTGCTCTTCTTATATTCAGCAAATTATAAGTGAAATTCGCCCCTAAGAAAGACAAGCATTTAATAAAAGAGGTAAAATATAGCTTTAAATTCAACGAATTATTATGAAAATTACTGTGGTGGGTACAGGGTATGTGGGTTTAGTGGCTGCGGCATGTTTAGCCGAGGTCGGTAATCACATTTTAGGTCTTGACGTAAACGCAGAAAAAATTCGGATTCTAAAAGAAGGCGCTATTCCTATTCACGAACCAGGCCTTTTAGAAATTGTGCGTCGAAATGTTGAAAATGGTCGCCTTTCTTTCACCACCAACATCGAGGAAGCAGTGGGCTTTGGTGAAATCCAATTCATAGCCGTTGGAACCCCTCCCGATGAAGATGGCTCTGCTGACCTTCAATATGTAACAGAAGCTGCACGCAATATTGGTCGCTTTATGACTTCAGCAAAAGTGATTGTCGATAAATCAACCGTGCCAATTAGCACAGGGGACAAAGTCAAAGCTGCTGTAGCTGAAGAATTAAAGAAAAGAAATATCGATATTCATTTCAGTGTCGTTTCTAACCCAGAGTTCTTAAAAGAAGGTGCTGCAGTTGAAGATTTTATGCGCCCTGATCGAATTATCATTGGGACTGAAGACCCAAAAGCTATTGAAGTCATGAAACAAGTCTATGCCCCCTTCCAAAGAAATCACGATCGTATTGTGGTTACCGACTTAAGAAGTGCTGAACTTATTAAATATGCAGCGAATGCCATGCTGGCGACACGCATTAGCTTTATGAATGAATTAGCTAACTTAGCTGAAATTGTGGGCGCTGATATCGAGATGGTGCGACAAGGTATTGGATCGGACCCACGTATTGGTTATGATTTTTTATATCCGGGTTGTGGTTATGGCGGTTCATGTTTTCCGAAAGATGTGAAAGCTTTAATTAAAACTGCTAAAGATGTTGCTGGTTTTGATCTGAAATTACTTAAAGCGGTTGAAGCAGTCAATGATCTTCAAAAATTTGTATTGCCTAAAAAAATTAAAAAGCAATTTGGTGAAAATTTAAAAGGCAAACATTTTGCATTATGGGGCCTAGCGTTCAAACCGAACACTGATGATATGCGAGAAGCTTCAAGTCGTGTACTGATTGATGAATTGATCAAAGCGGGGGCCACGATCACAGCTTATGATCCTGTGGCAATGGACGAAGGAAAACGTATTTTTAAAGATGAAAAACATTTATCTTTTGCTGATACGCAAAATGAGGCGCTTAAAAATGCAGATGCACTCATCATCGTCACAGAATGGACAGAATTTAGAAGTCCAGATTTTACTTTAATTAAATCTTCACTGAAGTCTCCCATGATTTTTGATGGTCGAAATCTTTATGATCCGAAAGCCGTTCGTGCACTTGGATTTAACTACTATCCTATTGGACGTTAAATGAAAATCTTGTTGACAGGTGTAGCCGGTTTTATTGGCATGCATAGCGCCAAAAAACTTCTTGATGATGGCCACGAGATTATTGGTATCGATAATCTGACTGATTATTATGATGTCACTTTAAAAAAAGATCGACTTAAAGCATTAGAAAGTTATAAGCATTTTCGTTTTCTGAAGCTTGACATTAAAGACCAAAAAGACGTCCTTGATCTTTTTAAAAAAGAAACACCTCAACGCGTACTTCATCTTGCAGCGCAAGCAGGTGTGCGCTATTCCATTCAAAATCCATATGTATACATTGATTCCAACATTCAAGGATTTATTAATATCTTGGAAGGTTGTCGCACAACTAAAGCTGAGCATCTTGTTTATGCAAGTAGTTCAAGTGTATATGGCGGAAACGAAAAAGTACCTTTCAGCGAACATGACAATGTCGATCATCCAATAAGTCTTTACGCCGCCACTAAAAAAGCGAATGAACTCATGGCTCATACTTATAGCCATCTGTATCAAATCCCTACTACAGGTTTACGTTTTTTTACAGTGTATGGCCCATGGGGAAGACCTGATATGTCACCTATATTATTCACGAAAGCTATTTTAGCTAATGAACCTATTCCAGTATTTAATCATGGTGATATGATGCGGGACTTTACTTATATTGATGACGTCATAGCATCTGTCAAAGAAACATTATTTAAGTCTGCAACACCTAATACCAACTTTGATACAAAAAATCCTGATCCAGCGACAAGCTATGCACCCTATCGTATCTTTAATATCGGCAATAGTCAGCCCGTGCCCTTGATGCACTTCATTGAAACGCTTGAAGAGGCATTAGGTAAAAAAGCCATTTTGAAAATGATGGATATGCAAGCAGGGGATGTCAAAGAAACTTCGGCGGATACTTCGGAACTTAATCGGTGGGTCAATTTCAAACCTAACACCCCCATTAAAGAAGGTGTTAAGCAATTTATTGACTGGTATAAAAACTACTACTAAGTTATTTCTTTTTAGAAGCTTTATGAGCTTTTTTAGCCACCTTATTTTTAACTGTTTTGGTTTCCATTTAACTTAATGTCCTTTTAAATATAAATAAACTTCTCATGTACTACCCCCTAACGGGATTACTCCACCGTGACGGATTTTGCTAAGTTACGGGGTTTATCGACATCCGTACCCTTAATTAACGCAACATGATAAGCCAATAATTGAACTGGTATAGAGTGAATAATAGGAGACAATACGCCGGTATGTCTTGGCGTTCTTATCACACGAACACCAGGGCTTTCTATAAAATGACTGTCAGCATCTGCGAACACAAAAATTTCGCCGCCGCGCGCTTTGACTTCCTGCATATTAGATTTTACTTTTTCAAGTAAATTATCATTCGGGGCAATCACGACGACTGGCATATCGTTATCCACTAAGGCTAAAGGTCCATGCTTTAATTCGCCTGCGGGATAAGCTTCTGCATGAATGTATGAAATCTCTTTTAATTTCAATGCCCCCTCCATAGCAATAGGGTAATGAATACCCCGACCTAGGAATAGCGCATGGTGTTTATCAGCAAATAATTTCGCCCACTCTTTAATTTGTGGTTCTAAATTAAGTGCTTGTTGAATGCTTCCTGGCAACTGCCTTAAATTTTCTAGATAATTCTTTTCTTCTGTTTTATTAATCAGCTTTTTAAAAGTAGCAATCGTGACGGCTAAACTAAAGAGAGATACCAGTTGTGTCGTAAAAGCTTTAGTGGATGCCACGCCAATTTCTGCACCCGCTCTTGTATATAAAACGAGTTTTGATGCACGTGCGATCGCACTTTCCTGCACATTACAAATTGCTAAACTTAAATGTTGGCCTAGTGACTGGGCATGCTTTAAAGCTTCCATCGTATCTAACGTTTCCCCAGACTGAGAAATAGTGAGTATCAACTGATTGGGGTTAGGCAGAGAATCGCGATACCTGTATTCGCTTGAGATCTCAACCGTAGTTGATATTTTTGCAATACTTTCTAACCAATATTTTGCCGTGACTCCTGCGTAATAACTTGTCCCTGCCGCCAAAATTAAAATACTATCTATTTTAGAAAATACATCTTTTGCGTCTTGTCCGAACAGACTGACGTCAAAATGACCTTCATCGATGATGGCTTCGATCGTATCCGTTAAAGCACGAGGCTGCTCATAAATTTCTTTTTGCATGAAGTGATCATAAGGGCCTAGCTCCATGGAAGACAAAGTGACATCGCTGATATGTGTTTTGCGTGAAATCACCTTTTTATCTTTATCAAAAATTTGAATGCCGTCTTTTTTAACTTGCACAACATCGCCATCTTCAAGGTAGATCACTTTTTTAGTCACCGCTAAAAGCGCTGAGATGTCAGATGCAATAAAATTCTGTGTATCACCTAATCCAATAATGAGTGGGCAGCCTAATCGCGCGCAAATCATTTCATCAGGATTTTTAAGAGAGATCACCGCAATGGCAAATGCGCCTTTTAATTCTTCCCCCAGCATTTGCGTCGCTTCTAGAAGAGTTTTATTTTTATGTTTAATAAAATAATGAATAAGATGTGCGATCACTTCGGTATCTGTTTGTGATTCAAACTGATAACCTAACTTTTTAAGACGCTCACGCACTGCTTCATAATTTTCAATAATGCCGTTATGAACAACTGCAATTTCGCCTTCTGAAATATGCGGATGCGCGTTAAGTTCAGTGACACCGCCATGCGTTGCCCATCTTGTATGGCCAATGCCTAAGCACCCCTCCAGCTTTTGATCTTTAACCATAGTTTCAATTTCAGCCACACGACCTATCGATCGAACGCGTTCTATCCCATTTCGTAATACCGCAATACCAGACGAATCATAGCCACGGTATTCGAGACGACTTAACCCTTCGATTAAATGTGGAACGATATTTTTATTTGAAATTGCACCTACAATGCCGCACATATATTTTATGTCTCTTTATTTTTTGTAGGTTTGATCCAGCCAGAAATACTGGTTTGTTTTGAACGAGACACCGTAAGATCTCCTGGAGGAGCATCTTTAGTGATGGTGGAGCCTGCCGCAATCGTAGCGCCCTTACCAATTTTCACGGGGGCTACTAAAGCTGTGTTGGATCCTATAAACACTTCATCCTCAATGGTGGTCGGATGTTTGTTTGCACCATCATAATTACATGTGATGGTACCGGCACCAATGTTGACTAACTTACCGACAAAACTATCACCGACATAACTTAAGTGATTGATGTTAGTTTGATCATTAATTTCACTATTTTTTATTTCAACAAAATTTCCAATGTGCACATGGTTTTGAAGTTGTGTGCCGGGTCTCAATCTTGCAAATGGGCCGATACGACAATGACTTCCCACTTTACTTTCAACAATATGTGAATAGGGTTCAATCGAGGAATGATCTCCGATGATGCTATCTTTGATATGCGAATAAGCTGCAACTTTCACATGATTACCCAGAACGACCTTGCCTTCAAAAATACACCCTACATCAATCGTTACATCTTGGCCTGCCGTAACTTCCCCCCGAATATCAATGCGGCTTGGATCTATAATGGTGACACCCTGTTCCATCAATGTTTTTGCTGTCATAAGTTGATAGTTTCTTTCCATGGTTGCTAATTCAGATTTCGAATTAATCCCGGTAATGGATACTTCATTATCCGCAGATTCACTTAATACTTCAATGTTATCTTCAATGGATAACCCTACGATGTCTGTCAAATAGTATTCTTTTTGGACGTTCTTGTTGGTAAGTCTTTTAAGCCAATTTTTTAAAAGGTGATTGGGGGCACACATAATGCCTGTGTTGATTTCTTTGGTATTTTTTTGTGATGCATCACAATCTTTTTCTTCTACAATTTTTTGTATTCGGCCGTCTTGCCTTATAATCCTGCCGTAGCCTTTTGGATCCTCTTTTGAGTAAGTTAAAACAGCTAAATTTTTTAGGCCTTTTATGATCAGGCGTTCAATCATTTTTTGATCAATTAAAGGTACATCGCCATATAAAATGAGTGTATGGCCGTCATCTTTGATTAAAGGAACGGCTTGTTGCACAGCATGGCCTGTGCCTAATTGTTCTTTTTGTTCTATCCATTGAATGTGCGGTGATGGAAATGTTTTTTTGACGAGATCACCACCATATCCGTAAACCACCACAAGCTCTTTAGGTTTGAATGACAAAGAAGCATCAATGACATAACCGAGAAGCGGTTTATGAGCAAGCGGTTGCAAGACTTTGGGTAAATCAGAAC
>CANMPB010000029.1 GCA_947499625.1 Methylophilaceae bacterium | reverse complement strand
TTGGCTGTGGCAGCTTAGCCCAATAGGTAGCATAAAAGTCAAATTTACTATTTTTATCTTCTAAGTCTGCTTCACTCACCTCAATCACACTATTTTTTTCACTCTTGTTGCCTTTTTTCATTTCAGCGTGAAGTTGTCTTAAGCGCTCTGGTCGAGTCATTTCATTAATTTGACGATCGTATACTAAAACCACATCTGCCTCGATTGATTGGGCATGTTTAAGCGCTTGATTAGGCTCTGTAAAAGGCCCTTGAAATGCAGAAGTTCCCATGAGGTCGAAGCCATCTTCTAACATTCTAATATTGTCTTTTTCTTTATTCATGCCAGCATAAATTTTTGTATCAGGCTTTTTTTGCAAGGAATGAAAATTAGCATTACTTTGAGTAAGATAATTTACCTGGAATAAATTAGTATCTTCAGCAAAAGCCAGCATACTGAATAAGTTAAGGATGACAAAAATAAGTTTAAATTGCATAGAATTCCTTTAAAGCGATAATGTTATGATCAATCTTTCACCAATTATGACCTGTCATGAAAAATAAGTTCACTAAAATTGGGCTCATTTCAATTAGCGATCGAGCTTCAAAAGGCGAATATGAGGATCAAGGCATTCCTCAACTAAAGGCTTGGCTTCAAAAAGCACTCACCTCACCCTTCGAAACGATAGAAAAAATTATCCCTGATGAAAGACTGCTGATTGAGTCTTCATTGATTCATTTTGTAGATGTCGAATTATGCGATCTTATTCTTACAACAGGCGGTACAGGGCCTGCTTTAAGAGACGTAACGCCTGAAGCTACTTTAGCCATTGCGGATCGAGAGATGCCTGGCTTTGGCGAGCAAATGCGTCAAATCAGCTTACATTTTGTACCCACGGCCATTCTATCTAGGCAAGTTGCAGTCGTCCGTAAAAATACCCTCATTATTAATTTGCCCGGCCAACCTAAATCTATTGCCCAAACACTTGAAGGATTGAAAAATGATCAAGGGGAAGTGATGGTGCATGGAATTTTTGCTGCGGTGCCTTATTGTATTGATCTTTTAAATGGCTCTTTTATTGAAACACATCAAGATGTCGTGACAGCTTTTAGGCCTAAAACTAAATAATTATGTCCTCAGAATTCGAAATCATTGATCGATACTTTAAGAGGAAAATGAAACAGACTGTCCTGGGTGTGGGTGATGATGCGGCAATTATTAATATTAAAAAAAATCGTGAAATAGTTATTTCTTCAGACATGCTTGTAGAAAATGTTCACTTCCTAAAAAATACGGATCCAGCTCATCTAGGCTGGAAATCGCTTGCAGTTAATTTATCTGATATTGCAGCGATGGGCGCTATACCTAAATGGGCGACTTTATCGATATCGCTTCCTAAAATAAATCATGCCTGGCTGAAAGAATTCTCAAAGGGGTTTTTTAAATGTGCTGATCAATTTGGCATTGATCTTATGGGGGGTGATACCACAAAAGGTCCCCTGACTATTTCAATCACTATCATGGGCGAAATTAAAAAAAATAAAGGCCTGTTAAGGTCTGGTGCAAAAATAGATGACGATATATGGGTGACAGGGCAATTAGGCATGGCCTCAATGGGTTTGGCTAGTCTTCAGGGGAAATTAAGACTCGCTTCACGTTTAAAACTAACATGTATAAAAGCACTTGAAACACCTACGCCTAAAGTTTTAATCGGCTCCCATTTGTCTCGCTATGCGAATAGCTGTATTGATATTTCTGATGGTCTTATTCAAGACTTAAAACATATCTTAAAAGCTTCATCAGCTGGCGCCACGCTATTACTCAATGAAATTCCATGTGATCCATTTATTCATACATCAAAAAAATATCAATTCGCATTAAATGGTGGCGATGATTATGAATTGCTATTTACAGCGTCTAGAAAGCATAGACTCGCTATAGAAAAAATTGCAAAAAAAACCAATACGGCTATCAACATCATTGGTGTTATTACTAAGAACAAAACTCTAAAGGTCATGGATCAAAAAGGCCAATCCATATCATTCAACCCAAAAGGATTTGATCATTTTACCTAATCTTAAATTTCTAATAAAGCACCCGTCACATTTTTTAGCTCTAGGTTTTGGAGTGGGACTTTCAAAAAAAGCACCAGGCACTCTAGGCACTCTTGTTGGGATTCCAATTTATTTATTGTTATCGTCCTATAGTTTTTCTATACAGATAATGATGGCCTTCTTATTTACAATTGTAGGCATCTTTATTTGCAATCAAACAGCACATGCACTTAAAGTTAAAGATCCAAGCGCTATTGTTTGGGATGAAATTTCGGCTTTCTTTTTAATGTTAATCATTGCTCACCCCCTTTTAAATCCCCTCAAAATTTTTGAGTTATTTGTACTCTTTAGAATCTTTGATATTTGGAAGCCCTTTCCAATCAATTATCTAGATAAGCATTTAAGGGGCGGATTGGGCATTATGCTTGACGATTATGTTGCTGCATTTTTTGCGCTACTTATTTATTTCTCAATTCAATGACTCATACAATGATTCAAGATACATGCCTTCAGCTCGCTAATGCGCTCATTAAAAATCATTTTCGAATAGCGCTTGCTGAGTCTTGCACCGGCGGGTTAGTTTGCCAGCATCTCACAAATATTCCTGGGAGCTCCGTATGGTTCGATCGAGGATTCATTACATATAGCAATGAATCAAAAATTGAATTACTTAAGGTTGATCAAAATACACTTTTAAAATTTGGTGCGGTGAGTCAAGAAGTTGCTTCCGAAATGGCCTTGGGCGCCCTTCACAAGAGTCAAGCTCAAATAGCTTTATCAATTACAGGAGTTGCGGGCCCCTCGGGGGGGTCAATTGATAAGCCTGTAGGTACTGTTTTCTTTGCGATTGCTCATCAAAATAAGATCATTTTTAATGCTTCAAAAGTCTTCCCTGGATCAAGGGAAAATATACGTGAATCTTCTTGTCTATTTGCACTAAATCAGGTCTTAGCGCTTACTTTAAACTCCCAAGTATGAAATAATTATTAGTGATAAAAACACTTTAATTAAAGGCAAATTTAGATGGATGACAATAAAAGTAAGGCACTCGCTGCCGCATTAGCGCAGATCGAAAAACAATTCGGAAAAGGCTCCGTCATGAGGATGGATGATTCAGATGTCATCCAAGATATCCAGTCAGTTTCAACAGGCTCCTTAGGTCTTGATATTGCGCTCGGTATAGGTGGCCTTCCTAGAGGACGTGTTGTTGAAATATATGGCCCAGAATCGTCAGGAAAGACATCTTTATCGCTATCGGTCATTGCTCAAATGCAAAAGCTCGGTGGCGTGGCTGCTTTTATTGATGCTGAACATGCACTTGATCCTCAATATGCTGCCAAATTAGGTGTCGTGGTTCCAGACTTACTCATATCTCAACCTGATACAGGTGAACAAGCTCTTGAAATTGCAGATATGCTTGTGCGAAGTGGATCAGTCGATATTGTCGTCATAGACTCTGTAGCAGCTCTAACGCCGCGCGCAGAAATTGAAGGTGAAATGGGTGACTCTCATATGGGTCTTCAAGCTCGACTTATGTCACAAGCCTTAAGAAAATTAACAGGCAACATTAAAAAAACAAATACGCTTGTCATATTCATTAACCAAATTCGTATGAAGATTGGGGTGATGTTTGGCAACCCAGAAACAACGACGGGCGGCAATGCTTTGAAATTTTATGCTTCTGTGAGGCTTGATATTCGACGTATTGGTGCAATTAAAAAAGGTGATGAAGTCGTGGGTGCTGAAACAAGAGTTAAAGTGGTTAAAAATAAGGTTGCTCCTCCGTTTAGACAAGCTGAATTTGATGTGCTTTATGGTGAAGGCATTTCAAGAGAAGGTGAGATCATCGAAATTGGTGCTCAATTAAATTTTGTTGAAAAAGCAGGGTCATGGTACAGCTATAACGGTGAGAAAATTGGCCAAGGCAAAGACAATGCAAGAGAATTTTTAAAAGAAAATCCAAAAATTGCTCAAGAAATTGAAGATAAGATTAGGGCAAACTCATCAACTCTCAGGGAAGCGATGACTGCACCTCAGGAAACAGACGAAACTGAGTAACACAAAAAATAATCCATTAGTTTTACTTAAAAAAAGAGCGTTGTATTACCTAGCAAAAAGAGAATATTCACATCTCGAATTGAAATTGAAATTAAGTGAGTACGCAGATACGCTCGAATTTAATGAAGATGCCTTAGATCTTTTTATATCGTCTCTTGTGTCAGAGGGATGGCTGTCTAATGAGCGGTATTGTGAACAATTTATTCATGCAAAAAAAAATAAATTCGGGCGATATAAGATCATTCGAGAACTTGAAGAAAAAGGAATAGAGCAGGCACTTATAGAGCAACACACAGGCCCTCTTAAAAACCAAGAATTATTATATGCAAAACAAGTATGGCAAAAGAAATTCAAACTCCTCCCATCCTCTAAAGAAGAATGGTCAAAACAAGCTCGCTTTTTGCAAAGTCGCGGGTTTGATGTTTCGCTTATAAAAAAAATATTGAATGCCAAGGAAGAATAGCTAGCATATGCCAACTGCATCGAATTATCCCATTATTTCTAGCGAAGAAATTAGAAATATTTTCTTAGATTTTTTCAAAAACAAACAACATCAGATTGTAGCTTCAAGCTCATTAGTGCCTGGAGAAGATCCTACTTTATTATTTACAAATGCAGGCATGAATCAATTCAAAGATGTGTTCTTAGGATTTGATAAACGTTCTTACGCCAGAGCGACTTCAAGCCAAAAGTGTGTCAGGGCGGGTGGCAAACATAACGACCTAGAAAATGTGGGCTACACGGCAAGACATCATACTTTTTTTGAAATGCTCGGAAATTTCAGCTTCGGTGATTATTTTAAAAAAGATGCAATTCAATATGCTTGGGAACTTCTAACTGAAGTTTATAAAATACCCAAGGAAAAACTGCTCGTGACTGTCTATAGTGAAGATGATGAAGCTTACAACATTTGGGCTAAATCAATCGGCATTCATCCAGACAAAATTATTCGTATTGGAGACAACAAGGGTGCTAAGTATGTATCAGATAATTTTTGGATGATGGGTGATACAGGCCCATGTGGTCCATGTACTGAAATTTTTTATGATCATGGAAGCCATATATCTGGAGGTCCGCCTGGATCGAAAGATGAAGATGGCGATCGATTCATTGAAATTTGGAATATTGTTTTTATGCAATATAACCGCGATGAAAAAGGCGTCATGCAAGCATTGCCAAAACCTTCTGTGGATACAGGTATGGGCTTGGAAAGAATATGCGCAGTCCTTCAGGGCGTTCATGCCAATTATGAAACAGATTTATTTGTCCCCCTCATTCAATCAGCTGCAAATATTACAAAAACATCAGATATCCATCACCCTTCACTAAAGGTATTGTCAGATCATATTCGCGCTTGTACATTCTTGATTTCAGATGGTGTTATTCCAGGTAACGAAGGCCGCGGCTATGTTTTAAGAAGAATTATCCGCAGAGCTATCAGACATGGCTACAAACTAGGATGTAGACAGCCTTTCTTTCATAAATTAGTTGATGATGTTGTTCGTATGTTAGGCAAAGCTTATCCTGACATTGAAAGAAATAAACAAAATATTGCTTTATCCCTTAAGCAAGAAGAAGAACGATTCTTTGAAACCATTGAAAATGGTATGAATATATTAGAAGAGTCTATTCAAGCGCTTGTTAAAAAAAATCAAAAAACTTTTGACGGCCAAATTGCTTTTAAGCTGCATGATACTTTTGGATTCCCTCTCGATCTAACCGCTGACATTTGTCGAGAGAAAAATATCTCAATCGATCAAAAAGGTTTTGATGAGGCGATGGAAGCTCAAAAATCTATGGCTCGATCTTCTAATAAATTCAAAATGAAGATAGATGTCGACTTTAACGGTGAGGCTACAAATTTTAGTGGTTACGA
The DNA here is from genome assembly GCA_947499625.1 of Methylophilaceae bacterium. Taxonomy (GTDB): domain Bacteria; phylum Pseudomonadota; class Gammaproteobacteria; order Burkholderiales; family Methylophilaceae; genus Methylopumilus. The sequence goes on along the minus strand of CANMPB010000029.1, from coordinate 1,937 downwards.
GGCCATAGAATGCAAGGCAAAAGTTTTGGCTTTATTTAAAGACGATATATCTAAGACGGAACTTCTCAAAGGTGAGTCTGGTATTGTCATCCTTGACACTACGCCCTTCTATGCAGAAGCTGGTGGCCAGGTAGGTGACAAAGGTATGATTAAAACCTCGCATAGCTCTTTTAAAGTTGAAGACACAATAAAAATCAAAGCCAAAATTTATGCGCATTATGGTGTAGTTGAAACAAACAGCTTAAAAGTATCTGATGAAGTCATGGCATCCGTTGAGAATGATTCCAGAAAAAATATTATGCGAAATCATTCTGCGACCCATTTATTACATAAAGGTCTTAAGAACACCTTAGGCTCACATGTAGAACAAAAAGGTTCACTTGTTGACGAATCGAAAACACGTTTTGACTTTTCACACCCCAAAGCTTTAACTGCTGATGAAATTAAATCTGTTGAAATGTTTGTTAATCAAGAAATACTTAACAATACCGATACGGAAGCCAAAACTATGCATTTAGATGACGCCAAAAAAAGTGGTGCCATGATGCTCTTTGGTGAGAAATATGCTGACGAGGTAAGAGTGCTCAGTATTGGATCAAGTAAAGAACTATGCGGCGGCACGCATGTAAAAAGGACTGGGGATATAGGCGCCTTCAAAATTATTTCTGAAACAGGCATCTCCTCTGGTATTCGTCGCATTGAAGCGACAACGGGATTTAATGTAATTCATTATATGAATGAACATGTTTCAATCATTGATCGTTTAGCACATGATCTAAAAGTCCCCTCCTCTGAACTTTTAAGCAAAATTGATCAAATCCAAGATCTCATGAAAGAACAGGAAAAAAATATTCAACAACTGAAATCAAAAATTGCTTCTTCTGAAAGTGGTAGCTTATCTAAAAAAGCGATCTCCATAGGAGAGGTTAAAGTTGTGATGGAAAAATTAGGCGCCTCCGATGCGCAAGCACTGAGAGAGACCATTGATAAACTTAAATCAGAACTCAAAAGTGCAGTTATAATTTTAAGCGGTGTTGATCAAGACAAAGTGACCCTAGCGGTTGGTGTGACTCATGATCTTGTGAACAAAATAAAAGCAGGTGAAATTGCAAATGAGCTAGCTATTGCAATTGGCGGTAAAGGCGGTGGCAAGCCTGATCTTGCGATGGCTGGCGGATCAAAACCAGAACTTCTTGATCAAGCTTTTGATGATTGCTTAACTAAATTAAAGAAAATAATACTTAACTAAATATCTATGAGTTTAATTGTACAAAAATACGGTGGCACATCAGTTGGAACGCCAGAAAGAATTCGGGCTGTTGCAAGACGTGTAGCTCGATATAAATCGCTTGGACATCAAATCGTTGTAGTGGTTTCTGCCATGTCTGGTGAAACTAATCGGCTGATTGGGCTTGCTAAAGAAATTATGGCAGAGCCTGATCCACGTGAGTTGGATGTTATGGTCGCTACAGGTGAGCAGGTCAGTATTGCTATGACAACGCTTGCTTTAATTGATCTTGGCATTAAAGCTAAAAGCTATACCGGTTCCCAAGTAAAAATTCTGACTGATGACGCTCATACTAAAGCTAGAATTTTAAAAATTGACCATAATAATATTCAAGAAGATTTAGATCAAGGTTATGTTGTGGTCGTTGCTGGATTCCAAGGTGTGGATGAACAAGGCAACATTACGACCCTCGGACGCGGTGGCTCAGATACAACTGGTGTTGCGCTAGCTGCAGCTCTTAAAGCTGATGAATGCCAAATTTATACCGATGTGGATGGTATTTATACAACCGATCCTAGAGTTGTGCCTGAAGCTAAGAAATTAGATTCAATTACTTTTGAAGAGATGTTAGAAATGGCAAGTCTAGGATCAAAAGTACTTCAAATTAGAGCAGTCGAATTCGCAGGTAAATATAAGGTTAAATTAAGAG
>CANMPB010000028.1 GCA_947499625.1 Methylophilaceae bacterium | reverse complement strand
TTTGGGTTTCCAGAATCTCTAATCGAATCTTTTCAAATTGGTTGCCTATTTCTATATCGCCAGCACAAAAGCGAGCTCGTGTAATCGCTTGATGTTCCCATGTCCAAGCCCTTTTTGATTGATATTCTTTAAAAGCATCAATAGAGCTTACTAAAAGGCCACTCGCACCGTCAGGTCTTAATGCAAGGTCAATTTCATAGAGAACACCTGAGGATGTGTAGGTGCTGAGCCAGCTATTAATGCGCTGCGCAAATCTTGCATATTTTTCAGCCATGCCATCTCGCTTATCATTATAGATAAAGACAATATCTAAATCCGAGGTGTAGCTCATTTCTTTACCGCCTAATTTTCCATAAGCAATGACCGCAAATTTAGGTGGATCATTTTGCTCTGGATACATATGACCCCATACCAATATGAGTGTTTCTTCTATAAGTAAGTCAGCAAGTTCAGTTAAATAATCTGAAAGATTTTCTACTGACGCATTACCTATAACTTCTAATGCAGCCAACTTAAAAATAGTGGCATGTTTAATATTGCGCATAGTATTCATCTGCTGCTCAATATCATCTTTAGCTTCCAATAAATCTTTCTGAAGCTTTTCTTTTATTCCCATAAAATCAGGCTTTGTATAAAAATGATTAATATCAAGTAATTCATCAATCAATATCGGATGCTGAATAAGGTATTGTGTGAGCCATGGGCCTGCTTCAGAAAGTTTAACAAGTATCTTTAATGCGCTTGGATTTTCAGTGAGCATGGCTAGATAACTTGCACGCCTGCATATACTCTCTAAAATTGAAATGATTCTAATGAGCGTTGAATTAGAATCATGAGCGAAAGAAACTTCATGGATAATTAAAGGCATTAAGAGATCAAATCGTTGTCGACTCAATTCAGGTAAATGAAGATAACGCGAGCTATGCTTTAATCCGTCAAGAACTTGATAGGTCTCATCAGGTAATTTAAAGCCTAAGCTCTCTAGATGCTTATGTGAATCTTCTAACTTTAAAGCGCTACTCCAAAGTGCTTTGGTTAAATTTAATTGAGGTGAATCTTCATCTTTAATGGTTTCTTTAAAAACTTCATCAAAATAAAATTCTACATTTGCTCTGTGAATTTCAAGATCTTGATAAAAAGTATTCCAGTCTCGGTATTGCATTGACTGCACTACCCTTAATTTACCTTCATCTGATTTTGGTAACTCTTGTGTTTGCATATCTTCCATATACTGGAGCCTATGCTCTAAATTTCTTAAAAATTCATAAGCCTCAGTTAATGCTTTAATGCCATCTTTAGATAATAATCTTTTAGTTTCAAGAATTGCTAGCGTAGGCAAAAGAGATTTAAGTCTTAATGTCTTATCTCGGCCACCACGTATCAATTGATAAACTTGTGCAATAAACTCAATCTTCCGAATGCCGCCTCGACCAAGTTTGATGTTTTCTTGAATGCCTCTTTTATTTACATCATTTTGAATCTGGGCTTTTAAATCACGCATAGAATTTAATGCACCATAATCTAGATATTTACGATAAACAAAAGGATTGATGATGTTATGAAGTTCTTCGTGGGGTCCAACAATACCTCGACCTTTTACCCAGGCATATCTTTCCCATTCTCGTCCATATTTTTGATAGTAGTCTTCTAGCATCTGATAACTACATGCGATCTGGCCCTCAGAACCAAAAGGTCTTAATTGCATGTCTACACGAAATACAAAACCATATTCTGTAACATCATTGAGACTCGATATAATTTTTTTACCAAGCTTAATAAAGAAGCTTTGATTACTTATAGATTCCTTACCTTCAGTATCTCCATCTTCTGGATATGCAAAGATTAGGTCAATATCAGATGAAACATTAAGCTCTTCTCCGCCTAATTTTCCCATGCCAACAATACTTAATTGCTGTTCTTCGCCGTTTAATCCTATAGGTAAACCATGAATGGCCTTGAGGGCATTGAAATGAAATTGATGTGCGTGAGTTAGGCTAATTTCAGCAAGCGCAGTTACTGACTTTAAAACCTCATCTAAATCAGCTAATTTATTAAGATCGCGAAGAATAATATTGGCTATTACTTGTTGACGAAGTTTACGGAGAGATTTATTTAAACTTATCTCATCAGAAATTTGGCAGCTATCTAACCATAACTCCATTTCTTGACGACCAAATGGAAAGCTAATATGTTGAAGTGAATTTTGCTCGAGATTTTTATCTGCTTCAAAAAGCCTCTTTATAAAAGGTGAGCAGGCGTAAGTGTAATCAAGGTTATTACCAAATAATTTATCTAATGAGGCTTGATTATTCATTTAATATATATAGAAGATTGCATGTTTCAGAAATTAACACAAAATCCCTAGATTCCGGATGTTTTGTAACACGTTTCTATTCCATCCCGGCAAAACCCAGACACCCAAAGCTCTGCTACCCCAACAAATACTGTAAAATATCTCTTTATGGGTGATTAATTCAGAAGTTATAGCAGCCGACTCCTAAGAAAGTTCTGGTAGCTTAGATAGTCAGTATATTCATTGGCTACATATATAAAAGACCGGCTATGAAATAGTGTTTGTCTCGAGAACCGACAATTGAAATGCTCATATAATCCATTTAAAATCATTTTAGATACGATAGGTGAAAATGCTTGAATTCATGCTTGACCCAAATACAATCATTGCATTTTTAACACTTGCAGCACTTGAAATTGTTTTAGGCATTGACAACATTATTTTTATAAGTGTTCTTGCCAATCGTCTGCCAATAGAAATACGTGCATCAGTCCGTCGATTTGGATTATTATTCGCGTTAGTTACGCGCGTTCTATTGCTGCTGAGTTTATCTTGGGTGATGGGTTTAACAGAAACAATTTTTGCTTTTTATAACCAAGAAATTAGTGGTAGAGATTTAATCTTGTTCTTTGGGGGCTTATTTCTTTTATGGAAAGCCAGCAAGGAAATTTATCTTGAGGTTGAGGCGGAAGAAGAAACTGCAAAAGAAATCAATACCTCGAATCTAAAATCAAAATCTATCCAGAAGGTTTTTTGGGGCGCTATCGTCCAAATTGGTATTCTAGATATGGTTTTCTCACTAGATAGTGTTATTACTGCAGTTGGCTTAGTCGATGAAATTTCAATCATGATTGCCGCTGTTTTGGCGTCTGTCTTTTTTATGCTTTGGGCTGCCAAACCTATTGGTGATTTTGTGCATCGCCATCCATCGATTAAAGTTTTGGCACTGTCTTTCTTGATGATTGTTGGTTTTGTTTTAATTGCTGAAAGTCTTGATATTCATATTCCAAAAGGATATGTTTATTTTGCAATGGCTTTTTCACTTGCGGTAGAGGTTCTAAATATCCGTGCTCGGCAAAAAAAAGGGTCATTTAAATAATACAATAAACTCATATTTTATTACGGCTCATTTAAATGAAATACTTTTTTAACTGTTTACTTCTCATATCGCTTTTTCAGCCGGTAAATTTAATTGCCGAATCAGCAAGAAGTGCGCAAAGAATTGCAGTTCTCTATGATGATGAATTTATCCTTCATAACACAGGACCTAATCATCCAGAAAACTCTGATCGAATCTCAAGCACAATCAACTTTCTTAAAAATGACTCTAAATTGAAGCAAAATTTAATTTGGCCAACCTTTAGTTATGCATCTATAGATGTCATAAGTCTTGTACATTCAAAAGCATATATTAATCTTGTTAAAGAAGAGTCTGAAAAACTTTCCGAATTTTCGGCAAAACTTAGCACAGGCGATACTGTGATATCAAAACAATCTTATCAAGTTGCCAGAAAATCCGTCGGAGCAGTAACTAAAGGGGTTGACCAAATCATGGAGGGTGTAGTTTCAAGTGCCTTTGCATTCTCAAGACCACCTGGTCATCATGCCACTAAAGATAGAGGTATGGGATTTTGCATTTTTAATAATGTAGCAATTGCAGCAAAGTATCTGCAAAACAAATATGGTGTAAGCCGAATATTGATTGTTGATTTTGATGTTCATCACGGCAACGGAACGCAAGAGATTTTTTATAGTGATAATACTGTTTTCTATTTCAGTATCCACCAACACCCTTTTTATCCTGGCACAGGCCGTCCGAATGAAAAAGGGAGTGGTGAAGGTTATGGGTATACATTAAATATAGACTTACCAAAAGGTGCTGGCGATAAAGAATTTATTCAGAGTTTAAAAAGCCAACTAATTCCTGTAATGGATAAATTCAAGCCAGAATTTATATTAGTCTCTGCAGGGTTTGATGCACATGAAAATGATTTACTAGGGCAATTAAAATATTCAAATAATGGCTACAAAGAAGCTACAGATATTTTATCTATAATTGCACAAAAATATGCGTCTAATCGTATATTGTTTGTATTAGAAGGTGGTTATGATCCTACAAATATTAAAGAAGCTTCTGCAAGCATTCTAAATGCAATAATTTCTAAAAATAAAACTGACTAGCCGATATGAGTGTCTTTGGGTATGTAAAAGACCACAACACACCAAGCGTCAAAAGTTTTGACGATTAAAAAAGCTAGTTATTTTCTCTTTTTTAATTTTTCTTTTAATTCCATATTTTTAAATTCTTGAACTGTTAAAACGACACCAACAATTGCAAGAATTAAACAAAATAAACCTGTACTAAATAATATTGGATTAGTCATTTTTATCCCTTTCTGGAAATAACTTTAAAGTATATTGCGAAAGTTAAAATAGAAGGAATCCATGTAGCAGTAAATAACCCTTCCTGCTGTTGGCCAGTAAACCATAAATAAGCTGTGGTAATAAAAGCCACAAAGACAGACAACAAAATACATATATCAGACATTTTAAGCATAGTTTCTCCTTATCGTTAATAAATTATTACTATTTTTCATTCCAAAAAGCCCATGAAGCAAAAAGCAAGAATAAAAGAGTTACAGAGGCGTGGGTTCTTAGATTTGTTTCACCAGGTATATGGAATATTAAGGGAGCTAATTCTAAAATCCCTAAAATTAACCATGCTAGTGAAATTACTGCTAATAAAAATGTAACACGAGCGAATCTTTTTCTAAAACTCATAAAATCTATTTTCTTATAATTAAAATAATAGTGTTAGCATGTATTTTTTAACTAGCTATTGTCAAGCGAAAAATCATTAGTTAATTAAATTCAAACTGCAAGTAATGTCAAAAGTTTTACACTTAAATTACTTATCATTTTGAAAAATTCTCCAAACGCGATTGCCCACATCATCAGCAATAAAAAGATTTCCTTTTTTATCAATAACTAAACCCACTGGCCTTCCATAAGCTTCATCCTCGACTACAAAATCAGTGACAATATCAATTGGCAATCCTTGAGGTTCATCATTCTTAAAAGCTATAAAAACAACTTTATAGCCACTTCGTGGCTTTCTATTCCATGAGCCATGTTCACTTATAAATACACCACTGTTATAGGGTGATTTAAATTTTGATGTATTAGAAAAAACTAAGCCTAAAGCTGCAACATGAGCCCCTAATGCATAATCTGGTGAACGAGGATTTAAGTTATCTGGCATAGATTCTTTGACGCGAGGGTCTTTACGGTCTTTAAAATACACGTAAGGCCATCCAAAAAAATCACCGTCATTAACGGAAGTTAAATAATCAGGTACTAAATCATTGCCTAATTCATCTCTTTCATTAACCACTGTCCATAATTTACCTGAAGATGGTTGCCATGAAAGGCCATTTGGATTTCTCAGACCTGACGCATAAATTCTTTTTTGTTTTGTTTTTAGATCAATTTCTAAAATTACAGCCCTATCTTTTTCTTGATCTAATCCATGCTCACCAATATTACTATTAGATCCAACTGTTACATAAAGCTTTGTACCATCGAGAGATGCAATAATATTTCTGGTCCAATGTCCATTAATCTCGCCCTCTGGTAAATCTACAATTTTTTCTGGTGGATGTTTTTTAGTGTCAATTTTTATATCACCCAACTCATAATGAAAGCGCATAACTGCGTCAGTATTAGCTACATATAAATCATTACCAATCAAAGTCATACCAAAAGGTGAATGTAAGTTCGTTAAAAAATCATTGGCTAATTCAGCAACGCCATCATCATTTCCATCTCGAAGCAACGTAATCTTGTCTGGGCTGTCAATCCCTGCCCCAGCACGTTTCATGATGTATCCAGCTATAAGGTCTTTTAATCCTTGCGTTTTTTTAGGGGATTGTTTATTGCTCTGTGCAACTAATACATCCCCATTAGGTAAAACATAAAGCCAGCGTGGATGAATTAATTCTTTAGAATAAAGGTTGATAGTCAAACCATCTTTTACATGAGGCATTACACCTTCTGGCCACTGTGATCCTTTAGCAATATTAACCGTTGGAATGATTGATGAACTAGGCTCAGGTAATTGAGGATTTTTTCCTAAACTTAAAATAGGCAAATCTGCAGAAGGTATTGTTTGGCAAGCAAAGAGGAAGCCCAATACAAAAATACTTATAATTTTTTTCATTTTCTTATTTTATAGAATTGTTAAGGTTTTAACGCACCCCTTTTTGAACCTGCTACATTTACCCTACTGGCATCTCTAAAAACCAAATAAATCTAGTAATATTCATAATCTTAACTCTGATGTATTTTTATGTATAAATCCATTAAAAAGCTAGAAAATAAGTGAAAAATATTACTATTTACTGTTTTAGGAATGACTTACGCTTATTCGATAATACAGCCTTTCTAAAAGCTTCTCTTGAAAGTGATGTTTTATTACCTTTGTTCTGTCATCCGAATAATCAGTTAGTTTATAAGGATATCCAAAGAATTGGTATTCATAGGCAAACTTTTTTAAGGCAAGCATTAAATCAATTAAAAGAAAATCTTAAATCTCTTAATTCAGATCTTCTTGAAGTGAATGGCAATATTTATGAGCAAGTAAAGAGAATATCAGAAGCAATAGGTGCAACTAAAATTGTCTTAGAAGAAATTATAAGTCCTGAAGAGCTAGATCAAGAAACTTCTATAAGAAGTATAGGTATTCCTGTTGAAACATTTTGGCAATCTTCCATGATCGAGCCAACACAACTTCCATTTGGTCTGAAAAATATGCCAGATATTTTTACAGACTTCAGAAAATTAATTGAAGCAAAAGAAATTATAATAAAAGCACCAACACTACTCCCAGAAAAGCTTCCACCTCTTCCAGATAAAAATATTGAATATAATTCAAATATTAATTTTCCTACAAGTATCAAATATAAACATGCTTCTTTTCCTTACTTAGAGAATCAATTCTATGGCGGGGAAAAAAATGCACTAGCTCATCTTGAAAATTATTTAATAAAAAAACTACCTCATACTTATAAAGAAACACGTAATCAACTTTATGGAGTTAATTTCTCAACAAAATTTTCACCATGGTTATCTTTAGGCTCAATTTCAGCTAGATATATTGCATTCAGAATAAAAGAATTTGAAAATCAGCATGGTGCAAACGAGAGCTCATATTGGATATGGTTTGAGCTCTTATGGCGTGATTATTTTAGATTTATTCATTTTAAATTTGGGAAAAAGCTCTACTCTAAAAATGGTCTAAGTAATAATAACAATTTGATAAGCCATAATGATGAAAATTTTAATAGGTGGATACAAGGTGAAACAGGAAATAATCTAATAGATGCAGGTATGAAAGAATTAAGATTTACTGGATATCTTTCCAACAGAATGAGGCAAATTGTAGCAAGTTATTTAATTTATGATCTTAGTTGTGACTGGAGAAAAGGCGCCTTATGGTTCGAATCTCAGTTAATTGATTATGACGTATATAGCAATCAAGGAAATTGGCTATATATTGCTGGACTTGGAACAGATCCAAGAGGTGGAAGAAAATTTAACACAAACAAACAGAATCTTGAATACGACCCCAATAATACCTATAAAAAAATGTGGCTCAAC
>CANMPB010000027.1 GCA_947499625.1 Methylophilaceae bacterium | reverse complement strand
TATTTTCTTGATGATGGCCGGTATGGCTGCTCCTTCTATCGTATTTAAGGATAGCCACGTGTGAGGAGATTTCGCACGCTGTGATCTAGCTTCCAAAATACTATAAGTAATATCGAGCTTGTAATGGGTAAATATCGTTGAAGCATGTAAATTTTTTTCTATCAAACTCACATCTAATCCGAAATTTTTTTTAATCCATGCACGAGGTGTTGCAGATTTATTTTCATATTGAGGGAGTGACCATAGCCCGCTCCATATGCCACCCTGAGGCCTCTTAATAAGTAAAACCTCATCGTGATGTTTAATAATGACCATATGCGTTGATTCAGTTGGAATTTTTATTCGAGGTCGAGGGGTTGGTACCAGATGCACTTTATTTTTCTGAAATGCGAGGCATGTTTTTTTTAATGGGCAACTTTCACACATAGGTTTTTTATTACATATCGTAGCGCCTAAATCCATCAGTGCTTGCGTATAAGTCGCGATGTTTTTATCTGGAAGAAGCGACTCAGCATAATCCCATAATTTTTTTTCTGTTTTAGGTAATCCCGTCCATTGTGTAATTAAAAAATAACGGCTTAAGACACGCTTCACATTGCCATCGAGAATTGCTTTTTTTTGATTGAACGAAAATGCTGAAATGGCCCCTGCGGTAGAGCGTCCAATGCCAGGTATTTTCATCATCATGTCAAAGTGAGAAGGAAAGACTCCTTCCATCTCTTCCATAATCATTTGCGCACCTTCATGCAAAAAACGCGCACGTCGGTAATATCCTAAACCACTCCATAATTGCATGACCTCTTCTTCATCGGCATCTGCCAATGCTTTGATGGTCGGGAATTTTTTCATGAAGCGATGGTAATAATTAATCACAGTGGCTACTTGTGTTTGTTGCAACATGATTTCTGATACCCAAACGTCGTAAGGGTCTTTTGATTGCTGCCAAGGTAAATGATGTCGACCTGACTTGGCATGCCAAGTAATTAATCGGTCAGCAAGTGATTTCATGAAAAGAGCTGGTGGAGCCAGTGGCTGAAATTCTGAAAACCTTCAAGACCAAGAAGGTAAAGACTTATAAAAAATAATGAAAAATAAAAAATAGTAAAAAGAATCCAAAAGAAAGCAATCAGAACAAAAAGCCCATCTTTATGAAGTTGACCTAGTGCGCAAAATAAAATGGCAAGGCCAGGAAAAAAATTATTTAAAGGAAGAATACCAAAAGGAACAGCCATTAAAATTCCTGCGAAAATAAGGCATAAGGCTTCAATTCGAACACCTAAAGGGCCTTGAATTAATATGAGTAAACGAGGTTTAGTGAATTTTTCTGTCCACTGAATCAGTTTGATCGCTGCATTGGTAATGCGTCTCCAATTATCAACACTTAAAGTGATGTCATCAATCTTTTGCGGCAGATGGGGTGTGGCGTACCCTTTTAAAATTTGCCACCCAAATGCTGCGAAGGTAACTCCTCCTAAGACACTTATAGGGCCTATAGGGAAGGGTTGCATGAACGGCAAGACTAATAAAAAACTAATAAATGAAAAACCAAAATGATTTAGTTTTAATAAGCCTTGTTTGATGCTCACAGGACGATGCTCAGCGCTTTTAACGATCCGGTGGAGAGCCTCTATGAGTGCGCGATGATTAGACTTGGCCATTAAAATAAGTGAAGACGATGATGCCTAAGATAATGCGATACCAGGCAAAAGAAATAAAGGTATGTGTGGCGACAAAACGAATAAAAAGTTTAATGACGGCATAAGCGCTCAAAAATGCGGTGATAAAGCCAATGGCAAAAATAGGCAGGTCTGGGAGGGTTAAATCATGGAAATTTTTGAGTAAATCAAAAAGGGATGCTGCTGTAATGATGGGGATCGCAAGATAAAAAGAAAATTCAGTCGCTGTTTTACGATTTAATCCTGTGAGCATGCCGCCCATGATTGTTGCAGCCGCCCTTGATACTCCAGGAATTAACGATAAACATTGTGCACAGCCAATTTTAAATGCCTGCATCATATTGATGTCGTTTGTGCTTTTTGTATTCACTTTCAATGGACGTTTTTCAATGGCTATCATGACAACACCTCCTAAGATGAGGGCTAATGACACATAAAGCGGTGAAAATAAATAAGCTTTAATCGCTTTATGAAATAAAAGACCTAAGATCGCGGCTGGTAAAAATGCAATGAAGAGACGTAAGACAAAGTCTTGAGAAGTTCTATCATGAAGGGCTCCACTCGCGACTTTAAAAAGTGTTTTGCGATACTCGATCACAATTGCAAGAATGGCACCTAATTGAATGAAGATCTCAAAAACATTGGCGGAAGCTTGGTTAAAATTTAAAAGCTCACCCGCAATAATCAAATGTCCTGTAGAGCTCACAGGTAAAAATTCAGTGGCTCCTTCAATAAGACCTAGAATCAAACTTGAAAAATAAAGTGAGAAATCCATTTATGTTTTTTGGTAAATCTCAACGCCCTTCTTAATGAACTCAATGGATTTTTCTTCCATGCCTTTTTTCAAAGCTTCATCTTCTTTCATACCTTTAGATGCAGCATAGTCTCTTACATCTTGTGTGATTTTCATGGAACAGAAATGCGGACCACACATGGAGCAAAAGTGTGCTTGTTTAGCGCCTTCTTGCGGCAAGGTTTCATCGTGGAATTCTTTTGCTTTTTCCGGATCTAAACCTAAATTAAACTGATCTTCCCAGCGGAACTCGAAACGTGCTTTCGATAAAGCATTGTCACGGATTTGTGCGCCTGGATGACCTTTAGCAAGATCGGCCGCATGCGCTGCAATCTTATAAGTGATGATGCCTACTCTGACATCTTCTTTATCAGGTAAACCTAGATGTTCTTTAGGTGTGACGTAACACAACATTGCACATCCATACCAACCAATCATCGCAGCACCAATGCCGGATGTGATGTGATCGTAACCTGGAGCAATGTCGGTGGTAAGCGGGCCCAATGTATAAAAAGGAGCTTCGCCGCAATGTTCAAGTTGAAGATCCATATTTTCTTTAATGAGGTGCATCGGCACATGTCCTGGGCCTTCAATCATGCATTGCACGTCATGTTTCCATGCAATTTGTGTAAGCTCGCCTAAAGTTTTAAGTTCTGCAAACTGGGCTTCATCATTCGCGTCATAAATGGAGCCAGGTCTTAAGCCATCCCCTAAACTAAAGCTGACATCATAAGCTTTCATGATTTCGCAAATCTCTTCGAAGTGTGTGTAAAGGAATGATTCTTCGTGATGTGCTAAACACCATTTCGCCATAATTGACCCACCGCGACTCACAATACCCGTCATACGTTTTGCCGTCATCGGTATATAACTTAATTTCACGCCCGCATGAATCGTAAAATAATCGACACCTTGTTCTGCTTGTTCGATGAGTGTGTCTTTAAAAATTTCCCAAGTCAGATCTTCAGCTTTGCCATCCACTTTTTCGAGCGCTTGATAAATGGGGACGGTTCCAATCGGTACGGGACTATTACGAATAATCCACTCACGTGTTTCATGAATGTTTTTTCCCGTGGATAAATCCATCACGGTGTCCGCACCCCAACGTGTCCCCCACACCATTTTTTCAACTTCCTCACTGATACTAGAGCCGAGTGCAGAATTACCGATGTTGGCATTAATTTTCACTAAAAAATTACGACCAATAATCATGGGCTCTGTTTCAGGATGATTAATGTTGGCAGGAATGATAGCGCGACCCCGAGCCACTTCATCTCTTACAAACTCTGGTGTGATCTGTTTGGGAATGGCTGCGCCAAAATCATGACCTGGATGTTGTGTTTGTAATAAAGCAGACATGTCTTCACGTCTTTGATTTTCTCGAATGGCAATATATTCCATTTCGGGTGTGACAATCCCTTGTCGAGCGTAATGCATTTGCGACACATTTTTACCTGTCTTAGCGCGTCGTGGTTGTCTTAATAAATTGAAACGCATCTTGGCGAGCTCAGGATTTGTCTTGCGTTCATGTCCGAAGATAGATGTAGGACCGTCTAAAAATTCAGTGTCATCTCTTTCTTCAATCCATTGGGATCTTAATGAGGGAAGTCCATTACGAATATCAATTTGATAATCAGGATCGGTATAAGGGCCTGAAGTGTCATAGACCATGACCGGTGGATTTTTTTCAGCACCAAAAGATGAGGCGGTATCAGATAAAGATATTTCTCTAAAAGGAACTTTTAAATCAGGACGCGAACCCGTGATATAGACTTTTTTTGATTTTGCAAAAGATTTGAGCGCTTCAGGATCGAGTGACGCTGTTTCGTTTAAAAATTGATCAATATTTTTTTTTAATTGTTTGTCGGTCGCATTCATGAATTACTCCTTAAATTTTTTGTCATACCGTAAGGAGTCTTTTAGAGGACTGCATTCCCTACGGCGGCATTACCCGCATCAGGTTCAAAGGGTTTTTCTCACCACCTTGTAAAGTGGACCCCTAGCACCCCATAAAATTACGCGAAACCCCCATGAAATGCAAGTTAGATTTATATTTAAACTATATCAAAATGATGAACTTTTCTTTGGTTATAATGGGCACATGACAATGAATGCCATTGAACAACATCGTTTTAATATGATTGAGCAGCAAATCCGCACTTGGGAAGTTTTAGATCCCGAAGTGCTTAATTTGCTTCATCAAGTACCGCGTGAAAAATTTGTACCGACTGAATATCAGGGGATAGCTTTCGCGGATACTGAAATTCCTTTGCATGATGATGTGAGCATGTTGGCGCCTAAATTAGAAGCAAGACTCATTCAATCCTTATCACTTCAAAAAAAAGATCATGTCTTAGTGGTAGGCTCTGGAAGTGGTTATCTCACTGCGCTCACGGCAAGTTTAGTTAAAAACGTGGTGTCAGTAGACATCAATCCTTATTTCACAAATCTCGCTAAACAAAACTGTCAAAAAATAAAACTTAACAATATTGAATTTGTGACAGGTGATGGTTCATTAGGCTGGTTAAAAAATCAACCTTACGATGCTATTTTATTTGCGGGTTCTTTACCTCATCTTCCAGAAGGTGTTAGAAATCAACTAAATGTGAATGGAAGACTCTTAGCCATTTTGGGTGAAGTACCTTCGATGCATGCGACTTTGATTACAAGATCAAGCCATCAAGATTTTGAAGAAGAAATTTTATTTGAAACAGTTGTACCCTCTTTGCATGTGAAATATGAAAATACATTTGTGTTTTAACTTCTTATGATAAATGATCAACTTTTAAGTCAGGTTGTGGTGATTGATATCCAAGACAAGCTTGTGGATGTCATGCCTAAAAGTGACATTGAAAAAGTCGTCGACGTATCAAGCATGCTCATTCAAGCAGCAAAAATTTTAGAAGTCCCTTGCCTTTATACGGAGCAATATCCAAAAGGTCTGGGCACAACAGTCAAAAAATTACAAACGCTACTGCCTCACAGTGCCATTGAAAAAAAGGCATTCTCATGTCTTGATGAATCTAAATTTAAAAGTGCCTTAGTAAAATCAAGACCACAAATTATTTTATGCGGATTGGAAACACACATTTGTATTTTGCAAACAGCATTAGCTTTAAAAGAAGCGGGCAAAGCAGTCTTTGTCGTAGAAGATGCAACTCTCTCAAGATCGAGCCTTCATCATCAAAATGCGATCGCAAGATTAAGATCCGAAGGTATTGTAATCACGAATATAGAGTCCGTGATTTTTGAATGGTTACGCGTGGCCGAAGGCGATCACTTTAAAGCGATCGCAAAACTCATTAAAGCGTAGGTTTTATTTTATTTAAGATTCTTAATGTAGCACCCTGATGGGAATGCATCATTTCGCTGCAAGCTTTCTTCATTTTTAACTGAGAAGATGAGTGAAGCATCTGAGGTAACACTTTTTCTAATTCATCTAATGTTTGAATTCTCAATCCTGCACCTGTGCGGATGGCTTCATTCGATACATCATGAAAGTTATAAGTATGAGGACCTAAAATCACTGGCACGTTCATGGCCATGGATTCAATAAGATTCTGTCCGCCATAAGGCAATATCGTGCCACCCATAAGTGCAATATTTGCTAAGTTGTAATAACTGTACATCTCACCCATAGAGTCGCCTAAAATAAATTGGTAAGGTTTAACCTTTATTTTTTTATCACTGCGTTTAATAAATGACGCACGATATTTTTTTAACATCAGTTCAACTTCTTTAAAACGTTGCGGATGTCGTGGGACAAAAATTGTGACGAGGTTTTTATATTGCAGCTTTAATAAGCGCTGCAAAATAATTTCTTCTTCATCTTGTCTTGAGCTCGCAATCAAAAGTACCAACTGATTTTTTAAATGCAAATGTTTTTTGAGTGCTGTACTTTGTTTATTTGTATCACGTGGAGGGCCCACATCAAATTTTAAATTGCCCATCACTTCAAGGTTTCTTGCACCAAGCGCTTCAAAGCGTTTCGCATCGTTTCTTGTTTGCGCTAGCACGCCTGTTAGTTCTTGAAGCGATGGTTTCACAAGGAGCGAAATTCTTTTATAAAGCTGGAAGGATTTTTCAGACAAACGCGCATTCACTAAATAAAGTGGGATAGATTTTTGAAAAGCTTGATGAATTAAATTAAACCAAAGCTCTGTTTCAAGTAAGAGACCGATTTCTGGTTTAAAGGTATTTAAAAATCTGTTTGTCGCATCGGGGGTATCAAAAGGAAGATAGATGCGGTGGATACGAGAATGTTTAATGTCAATTGAAGTCACTCGCCCGGTAGGTGTGCCATGTGTGATGAGTAAATGATGACGCGGATATTTTTTTAAAAAAAGTTTAATGAATGGAATCGCAGCTTTTGTTTCGCCCACAGAAACAGCATGAATCCAAAGTATTTTTCGTTTGCCCCAGATTTTTTTTGTAGAAGCACTATAAAAACCATAGCGCTCACTCCAATGTTTTAGATAGTCAGGCTGTCTAAAACCCCGGTAAATCAACTTAAAGCAGGTGAATGGGAGAAGAAAATAGACTAAAAGACTATAGAAAAAGCGAATCATGCGGATATTTTCGCATAAACCATCTTGATGAACTTGTGTTTAATTTATTTTTAAAGAAAGGCCTTGCTTAAGTTTTAAAAGTTAAGCTCGAAAAATAGAGGTTAACTTTTTCCCTAAATTTGTGCATATATTTCAATTGACGGACTACTAGGTCATGGATAATATATCTACAAAACCACTATATATTGTGGTTTTAAGCAAAAATACCATGTAACACCAAATTTAGTAAATATACATAAGTAAAGAATAATTCAGGGGAAATCCATGCTCAAAGCTGTTCGTCCAAAGTCCGCATTAAGTGACCATCAAGACCACGAAATACCAATTCAAGATGTTTCACTAGATATCTGGGACAAAAAGTATCGTTTGAAATCAAAACAGGGCGAGCATGTTGATAAAAATATCGATGATTCTTTTAAGCGTGTGGCTAGAGCTTTAGCGGATGTTGAAATTCCAGCTAAAAGAGAAGAATGGTATGAAAAATTCTTATGGGCATTAAGACACGGCGCTATCCCAGCAGGTCGTATTACTTCGAATGCGGGTGCCCTAGAACATAAGCCAGCGACCTCGACGATTAACTGCACAGTATCAGGCATCGTGGAGGACAGCATGTCTGGCATTTTAGATAAAGTGCATGAAGCAGGGCTCACCTTAAAAGCAGGTTGCGGTATTGGCTATGAATTTTCGACCTTAAGACCTAAAGGTGCTTTTGTGGCAGGCGCAGGCGCTTATACAAGTGGCCCACTTTCATTTATGGATATCTACGACAAGATGTGTTTCACCGTGTCATCTGCTGGCGGCCGCCGTGGCGCGCAAATGGCAACTTTCGATATTGCCCACCCAGATGTCACTGACTTTATTAAAGCAAAACGTGAAAACGGTCGACTTCGTCAATTTAATCTTTCATGCTTGATCACTAAAGAATTTATGGAGGCGGTCAAGGCTGATAGCGATTGGAAAGTAGCATTCCCTGTCACGGAAAAAGAATCCATCGTTGATGGTTTAAATGTGAATG
>CANMPB010000026.1 GCA_947499625.1 Methylophilaceae bacterium | reverse complement strand
TTAATTGCTTCATCGAACTTAGATTTACTAAGGGCCATATTCGATTTCCTTTTGTAATATTTACTTTCCGCGTACAAAACTTTAGCAAGGTAATACATTCCCCCATTCTCTCGAGCAAGCTTCTCAAATTTGAAAAGAGTTCTTTCGGTTGCATCTAGCTCATTAGCCTCGAGGTAATATGAAGCGAGGTTGATACCAGATTCTGCATATTCACCTAACAAACCCGTTCGTTCAAAAGCCAAATTAGCTTTTAACTCATACTCTATAGCTTTAGTGAAATTCTTAAGTGATGCATATGCAAAAGCAACTCTATCCAAATTTGCAGCACGTTCATCATCATTTGCAGCTAATGTATAAGCCTCAAGGAAAGCATTTGCTGCTTCATCGTATCTACTAAGAAGTAATGAAGTTTCTCCAACTTCAACTAAATATAGACGCTTAAAAGATTTGTTTGCTTTAATCTTCGAAAAAGAATTTTTTAAATGTAAAAGGGCATCATCAAATCTTTTAGCTTCTTTTAATGTAATGCCTTCTAGTAAATCAGCCATTAAGTTATCAGTATCACTCCTTGATAATTTACCTGCTAATTTAAAGTCATTTAAAGCCTCGTCGAAATGGTTAAGCCTTAAATTTGCTTGTCCGTGACAAAAGGCAGATTTAAATTCAGCTTTTTTTGTTTTTAAGGCCTCTTCATTTTGGTTATCACTTAATAACTCATCGCATGATTTGACTGGCTCTTTAGAGAGAGTATTTGTAGAAAAAAATACGCTTAGTAGTATTAATAAACATTGTGTTTTAAGTTTCATAGTTTTTAAATTATAAGTTTCAAAAGTTCTTGTTGTGAAATTATTTTAACACCAAGTTCTTGCGCAGTGGCTAGCTTGCTGCCAGCATCTGATCCTGCAACAACATAATCAGTTTTTTTAGAAACACTTCCTGCAATCTTTCCGCCATTCATTTCAATGATTGATTTAGCTTCATCACGTGACATCGAAGGCAAAGTTCCAGTAAGCACAAAAGTTTTAGCCGCAAATATTCCTGAAGCAGATTTTTTAATATCATATTTGGGCCAATGAACACCTAACTCTATTAAAGATTCAATAACTTCCCTGCTCTTAGTTTGCCTAAAAAAATCATTGATCGATTTTGCAACTGTAGGGCCAATATCAGGCACAAGCTGTAAGCTTTCTTCCGTTTGTTTCATGATTTCATCTAAATCACCATAAAAGCCAGCAAGATCTTTAGCGGTAGACTCACCTACATTCCGAATACCAAGAGCATAGATAAATCGAGGTAATGATGTTAATTTGCTTTTTTCAATAGCATCTATTAAGTTCTGACCCGATTTTTCTGCCATACGATCAAGACTGACTAATTGTTGAAGTTCTAATTTGAAAATATCAGGTAGCCCATGAATCAGACCTACGGTCACTAATTGCTCAACAGATTTATCTCCCAATCCTTCTATATCCATTGCTTTTCGAGATGCGAAATGAATAATAGATTGTTTTTGTTGCGCAGGGCAAATTAGGCCACCTGAGCAACGAATGATGGCTTCATCATCGATTCTGATTAGGGGTGAGCCACACTCCGGACATTCTGTTGGCATTATAAATTTCTTAATTGTCTTGGGCCTCTTGTCAACGAGCACCCTTACAATCTCAGGAATCACATCCCCTGCTCTTCGAACGCTCACCATATCTCCAATATGAACATCTTTGCGAATCATCTCATCTTCATTATGAAGGGTTGCATTTGTCACAGTAACACCACCTACGAAAACCGGTTTCAAGCGCGCTACAGGTGTGATGGCCCCTGTACGACCAACCTGAACATTGATATCTAAAATTTCAGTTAAAGCTTCTTCTGCTGGAAATTTATGAGCAATAGCCCATCGAGGAGCTCGAGATACG
This sequence comes from Methylophilaceae bacterium, assembly GCA_947499625.1. Lineage (GTDB taxonomy): Bacteria > Pseudomonadota > Gammaproteobacteria > Burkholderiales > Methylophilaceae > Methylopumilus. Next base: position 6,153 of record CANMPB010000026.1, on the reverse strand, counting down.
AAACCCAACTCATTTTGATAGTTAAAAGAATTGACTTTATAAACTACGCCATCGATATCATAGGCTAGTGCATCTCTTAGCTTTAATACCTTGTCATAAAAGCTTTGTAACCCTTTGACGCCTTTAGCAATATTAGACAAGTCAGAAATAGGTAAATTAAATTGCTTTAAAAGTTGAATTGTTTCTGTATGAGTTTTTAAATGCAAATTAGGTTCGCATATGCCCAGACCATAAGAAAAAAATGTAAGTGGTCTTGTTGCAGTTATTCTGGGGTCAAGCTGCCTTAAGCTTCCTGCAGCGGCATTTCTTGGATTTGCGAATTTTTTCTCACCTAAAGACTCTTGCTTTTGATTTAGCAATTCAAAATCTTTTTTAAACATTAAAACCTCACCTCTTACTTCTAAAATTTTAGGTGGGTTTATGTGATTGAGTTTAGTTGGTATTGAGCGAATAGTTTTTAAATTATGCGTGACGTTTTCACCTGTATATCCATCACCACGAGTTGCACCTTGCACAAAAATACCATTCTCGTAAGTAAGTGTGATTGCAAGCCCATCAAATTTTGGCTCAACTGCATATTCCACCTCATCGATACCAATATCATCTTTAATGCGCTTATCAAAAGCCATTAGCTCATCTTCTTCGAAAGCATTGTTTAGAGATAGCATTGCTTGACGGTGAGCAACACTTTCAAAGGCATCTAGTGCCTTACCCCCTACCCTTTGCGATGGCGAATCAGGTCGAATTAGTTCTGGATTTGCATTCTCTAAATCAACAAGTGATCTAAAGATTTTGTCGTATTCAAAATCGGAGATAGAAGGATTGTCTAAAACGTAATATTGATAATCGAATGCACTTATCTTTTCAATTAGTTCTTGAATTTTATTCTTAATATTTTCTTTATCGGCTTTCATTTAAGAAAATAATCTTCGTGCACATGAGCTTCCAGGAGGGATATTTTTAGCTACCATTTGATTTTCAATTTTTTCAACCTGATATCTAATGCGCTCAATATGGTTAATATTAAGTTCCTTTTTATTGGAATCAACTAGCATACATTCAAGTTCTTTTTGAAAATTCGTAATCGACTCTAACATTGTGTCGAACGAATCTTTACAACTTATGGTAAGTGGTAAATCCATCTGAAAAAGAATGCCTTGAATAAAGGGGTCAAGATTAAAACTTAAGGGCTGGTGATTTAAAGCGGTCACACGGAATAGTGAGTGCTTGTCACGACCTTTGAATACATGATAGCCATCTTTGTTTACTTTGAAACCGTCTATTTTTAATGTTTCAATAAGTTTTTCATTATCAAATATGCCATTATTTTTTGGGATGAGAGTTAAAGTCATCATATGATCAACAAGAGCGCAAAATTGATTAAGATCTTTTGCATCTTCTTCAATATTTGAATGAGAAAGCCAAATAAGACCACCATCTAAATCATTCTTGGTTTTTTCTGAAAGCATTCGAAATGTCTGTATGTGCGCTTGTGAAACTGGGCCTTGGCGGTCTACCAGTTGAATAGCAAGAAGTATGTGATCGAATGAAGCTGACCCACTTAAGCCCTCTGTGGACTGCCATGCATCTTCATTTTTACGAATGAAACTATGCGCATGGGGAAGCTCAATAAAGTCTCTTAGGTTTAATTTAGAAGTGGCGCGGGTTGCTTTGTTAAGCTTTATAAGTGCAATAGCATCAATATCACGATAGATATCTTTTGGTAAATTTGAAAGTAGGTATTTTTCCGAGATACTTAAATCTTTATCATATGAATTTTTTTCTCTTTGGCTTGCGCCATTTTCATCATATAAAAAAGAATCTTCAGCGTGTTTTTGTTTTCGATACTGGATAAGACGAATCCAGTTAAATATGATCATAATAAGGATGATTACTACAGCAAGAATTGTCAGGGCAAACTGAACATCAGACATGCTTGTAATAAGACCCGTTAACTTAATTTGCCAGCTCCATTTTCTCGACTTCTTCTAAAGTTACTTCAACAATTCTGGATACGCCAGATTCTTGCATCGTAACTCCAATAAGTTGTTGAGCCATTTCCATAGCAACCTTATTATGTGATACAAATAGAAACTGTGTATTTTTTGACATCTCAGTCACCATATTTGTGAAGCGAAGGGTATTACTATCGTCAAGCGGCGCGTCAACTTCATCCATGAGACAAAATGGCGCTGGATTTAATTTAAACAAAGCAAATACGAGGGCTGTAGCAGTTAATGCTTTCTCTCCACCGGATAATTGACTGATGGTTGTATTCTTTTTGCCTGGGGGCTGGGCAGTTACTTGAATGCCCGTATCTAAAATCTCTTCACCTAAAAGCTCTAGCTTCGCTTGGCCACCATTAAATAGCACCCTAAAAAATTCTGTAAAGTTTTTATTTACTTCATTGAATGTTGTAATTAATCGATCTCGTGTTTCTTTATCAATACGCCTTATGGCATCTTCTAAAGTGTTGCTTGCTGAGGTTAAATCTTCCACTTGACTATCAAGATACCCTTTTCTCTCTTTTTCGGAAGTAAGTTCATGAATGGCAGCAAGATTGACAGGGCCTAATAAATTAATTTCTTCTTGCAGTTTGTTACACAACTCTTGCACTTCTTTAACAGTTGTTTTATCAGTGATTGATTCTGCAAGAACCACCTCATCCAATTGTGACTCATTAATTTCATTTTGAAATTGTTCGAATAATAATTTTGATTCCTGCTCATTTAAACGAGATTGCTCAAGTTTGTCACGGATTGGGTGAACCGCCTGTTCAGTTTGTAATCGCTTTTGTTCGCTTTCACGTAAATCGGTTTCTTTTTGTGCAAGATTGTCACGTGATGCAATCAAGACTTTCTCTCGCTCATCTTTAATGGTCAGCTTTTCTCTAAGGGTTAATTGCAGTGCATCGATGCTTTCTGTGTTTATTGAAGCCTTAGCCAAGTTTTTTTTATTATTAAGGACAAGGTTATCTTCAGATAAAATATTAACTCTACTGTTTAACTCATTGATTTTATTGTCAATAATTTTTAAATTAAAATGGCTTTCTTGTAGTTGGATTTCTGCTTCATTGATCTGCTTTCTAGCACTTTCGTATTCCAATTCATGGCGCTTTTTAATTTCCTCAGTAGCTGTTTTTTGCTCTAAAAATCTATGTGAGTCACTCTCTAAATTTTGGATCAGGCTAGACTTGGTTGTTTTATCGATCTCAATTTGAGTCAATTTTAACTTCAGTTCATTTTGCTCATGATTAATATTGCTATACTTTTCATTTGCATAAGTAATGCTTTGTTGAATTTTTTCTACTTCAATCTCTGTTTGATAAAGCTCATGTAGCGCATCTTTTAATTCTTCACTGAGGGAGTCTGCTTGCTCTTCATAATCATTTAATTGTAGCTCGGCTTCATTAAGATTATTTAATACGTCTTTATAATTTTTTTCTATGGACGGAAACTTATCTTGTAGGACTTTGAGTCTTTCTTGGCGAATAAGAATGCCATTGAGAGATGCGTCTTTGCCATAAAATGAAACGCTATTTTTAGTAAAAATATCACCTTGTTGATTAACTAAAAATTCACCTTGTTCCAAATCACCAACGAAATTTTTATAGCTTTCACCCTTTGGAATAAGGTAGCAATCAGATAGCCATTCTGATAGAAGATTTATAAGAAGTGGGTCACTAATTTCAATAGCATCTAAAGCAGAATTTAATTTACTATTTTTGGGCTTATATGAATGTGACGCATTTGAGTTAGCAAGCACCATAGAAGCTGGTGGTCTATGCGCTATTGATTCATATTGAGCTAGAACAGCATTTAATTTTCCACCAAGTGCAGACTCAATAGCTGTTACCCAGTCTGTTTTAATCTTTAACTTTTCCCACAAGCGATTTGAAGTGTTTATATTATGCTGAGAAGTCCAGCTTTTAAGGCTTTCATTTCCTTGAGTATCATCTTGAATTTGAGCGAGCGTTTTCATCTCACCCTCAATCTGGCTTAATTCTTTTTGTATCTCAATTTGATGCTGTCTTAAAGTATCAATTTCTTCCTCGAGATCTGATGAGAGTGATTTATTTTCACTCATCTTTTCTTCAATTTTTTCTGCATCTGATCGCTTGTCATTTAGACCAGTTTCTTTCTCTTCGAGTTGAGATTTACCAGACAAATCAATATTGTTAATCTCATTATTTAAAAAAGAGATGCGTGCATTTGTTTCTACTTCAGTTTTATAAATAAAGTCTATCGTCGCTTTTTCAAGATTGATTTTTTCTTGTGTCGATTGAAATTGATTTGCAGTTTGATTAAATTGTTCTGATGATGAAAGGTATTGCGCTTCTACTGATTGAATCGATGATTTAAGTGTATTAAAGCCCTGTTCTTTAGTCTTATAAAGCTCGCTTAATGCTGTTTTCTCGATCAATGCCTCTTCAATTTCTTTTGTAAATTTAAGCTGATCTTCTGCATTCTTATTTAGATTAGCTTCAATTTCAACCAATTCTTTTTTGCTGCGCTCTAAAAGCTCATTTTGATTTCTAATGTTGTTTTCAATATTGGAAACTTCGGAATTGATTTCATAAAAGCTTGCTTGATTCTTATTAATTTCATCAGAAGCATTAATATGAGCTTGCCTTAAATTTTCTACTTCAGCTTCTATTTTTCTTAAAGCTGCAGTTTGTTGCTCCAATTCATTTACAAGCTTTTCAACTTGAGACTGATGTCTTTTCCAAATAATACTAGCATCACGTTTTTTTAATACCCAAACTTGTGCTTGATGAAATTTATGCTTCTCGGTGAATTCGTTATACTTTGTTGCAATAACTGCTTGAGATTCAAGCTTTGCAATCTGCTGAATAATTTCATTTACAACGTCTTGGATGCGGCTTAAATTTTCCCGCGTATCTCTTAGTCTGAATTCTGTTTCACGGCGACGCTCTTTGTATTTACTTACACCCGCAGCTTCCTCAAGATAACTTCTTAACTCCTCAGGTTTGGCTTCGATAATTTGTGAGATTGTGTTTTGGCCGATGATGGCATACCCTCTTCCACCTAAGCCTGTACCTAAGAAAAGATCAGCAATATCTTTACGTCTAACAGCTAAATTATTGATGTAATAAGTAGAACCCTTTTCTCGTTCAATAACCCGCTTTACCGATATTTCAGCATACTGCGACCATTCTGTAGGTGCTTTTCCCAAAGAGTTATCAAAAATCAGTTCGACGCTTGCGCGAGAAATCGGTTTACGATTTTCTGATCCGTTAAAAATGACCGAATCCATATTTTCACTTCGCATTTCTTTTGCTGAAGACTCCCCAAGCACCCATTTCACGGATTCCATGATGTTAGATTTTCCGCATCCATTGGGGCCTACAATACCAACTCTTTGGCCTTGAAGTTGAATGGTAGTGGGATCTACGAAAGATTTAAAACCGGCTAATTTAAGTTGTATAAGTCGCACAATATTCTTTTAGTGAAGTGAAGTAGGTGTTATCTAATAACAGTATAATAACTTTTTTTACATTACTTATTTTAATCTATGAACGCACTTTCTTTGGGAAAAAAACCAAGCGCGAAACCTACTAAAAAGCTTGAAACTTTTACTAATCCATGCCCTTCTCGGGACTTCCATATTCATATGCAAATTCCTGAATTTACCTGCTTATGCCCTAAGACGGGGCAGCCAGACTTTGCGACTTTATATCTTGATTACATTCCTAATAAAAAATGTGTAGAGCTTAAAAGTCTTAAGCTTTATATCTGGTCTTTCCGAGATGAAGGCTGTTTTCATGAGGCCGTCACTAATCAAATTTTAGATGATTTAGTTAAGGCAACGGAACCACGATTTATCCGCCTTTGTGCTGAATTCTTTGTCCGCGGCGGCGTCTTTACTAATGTGGTCGTCGAGCATAAGAAAAAGGGTTGGAAGCCAGAACCTACAATTGATTTAACGCAATTTTCAAAACAATCAAACACCCAATCCTAAAAGGATTGACTCGCCTATCAGCAGAACTTAAGATGGGCGGCTTTGATCAAATACCTGGGGGTATAGCTCAGCTGGGAGAGCGCTTGCATGGCATGCAAGAGGTCAGCGGTTCGATCCCGCTTATCTCCACCAAATACCTTATATCAAACGCTGTTCTATAGTAGAATAGCA
>CANMPB010000025.1 GCA_947499625.1 Methylophilaceae bacterium | reverse complement strand
ATTGCAGGGAGGGGTGGTTTAAATCTAACCAGCCCTCTTTTGCCTTCCAAACTTTCTAGAAGCGAAGTTTCTTCACCACAAATATATGCGCCTGCTGCACGTCTGACTTCTAAATGAAATGCATGACCACTCTTTAAGATATCGTCACCTAAATAACCTGCGCTTTTAGCTTTTTCAATAGCTTCATTTAAAGTTTTTAATGCGTGAGGATATTCAGAACGTAGATAAATATAACCTTGTGAAGCCCCTACCGCAAGGCCTGCAATGATCATACCTTCAATCAGCACGAAAGGGTCACCTTCCATAATCATCCGATCTGAATAGGTTCCAGAATCACCTTCATCGGCATTACAGACAATATATTTTTGTGTCGCTTTGGTATCTAAGACTGTTTTCCATTTAATGCCCGTCGGAAAAGCTGCGCCACCTCGGCCTCGCAAACCAGAGTCTGTTACTGTCTGAACAATCGCTTGCGGATTTAAATTGAGTGCATTTTTTAAACCTTGGAATCCGTCATGCTCAATGTATTGATCAATACTGGTGGGCTCAGTGATACCCATACGTGCAAAAGTTAAGCGCTCTTGTTTTTTTAACCAATCGATTTCTGATACAAGACCTAATGCAAGAGGATGCTTGCCGCCTTTAATAAAATCCGCATCAAATAATGAATTCACGTCATTTGGATTGATAGGGCCAAATCCTATGCGGCCTCGAACTGTTTCTACTTCAACCAATGTTTCTAACCAAAATAATCCACGTGAACTATTTCGTACGATTTGAATATCTAGCTTTCTAGCTTGGGCTTCTTTTGCTATCACTTCTGCAACTTGATCTGCGCCAAGGGATAATGCTGTGGAATCTTTCGATACAAAAATTTTAATGCTCATGATGCGCGCTTTAAATCTGAAATAAGTTGATCTATTTTTTTATTATCTACTCGTCCATATACCTCTTCATCGATCATCACTGCAGGAGAGCATGCACAATTCCCTAAACAATAAATGGGCTCTAAGGTAATTGCGCCATCAGATGTGGTTTCATGAAAATCAATATTAAGATGCTCTTTAATATGCAATTCAAGCATCTCACTTCCCATTGCCTGACAAGATTCTGCGCGACAAACTTGTAGGATATGGCGGCCGGGTTTATGCGATCTAAAATGATGGTAAAAAGTCACAACACCATGGACTTCTGCAACTGACAAACTAAGTGCGCTGGAAATTAAAGGGTAGGCGATTTCCGGCACAAACCCTAAGTCGTCCTGGATAGCGTGCAAAAGTGGCAATAAGGCGCCAGGCATAGATTGATACTGCAAAATATGCCGATTAATGATCTTGTAATCTTGAGGATTTAAGACAAGGTCTTCCAACGATATCTCCAGATATTTCTTGAGCGCTTGTCTCAAGAGTAAAAAGTAGTATTATAAATTATCAAGATGTTTTTCACTTAAGTAATTTCATGATTGAGGGGCTATAAAGATGGAAACACAAAAAGAAAGCAAATATTTTCATGGGGGCTGTCCTCATGACTGTCCTGACACTTGCTCAATGGTTTATGAGGTGCAAGATAATAAACTCATAGGCGTCAAGGGCAATGCGGATCATCCAATGACTCGTGGCGGACTGTGTGTGAAACTTCAGGATTATGAAAAACGTCACTACCATCCAGATCGCCTTCTATATCCTATGAAACGCACTGGCCCCAAGGGTACAAAACAATTTCAAAAAATTTCCTGGGATGAAGCACTCGATACCATAGTTAATAAATGGCAATCTATTATTAAAGAATTTGGCTCGGAAGCTATTATGCCCAATAGCTACTTGGGCAATCAAGGATTGGTGCATGGTATGAATGGAGGGGACTCTTTCTTTGCCCGATTGGGAGCCACTGTTACTGAAAGAACATTCTGCGGGGAGGGCTCGGCTACAGCTTGGCTGCTAACTATTGGCCCCACTGCAGGCGTGGATCCAGAGAGTTTTATTCATTCTAAATTTATTATTATTTGGGCTTGTAATTCAGTGAGCACCAATATCCATCATTGGCATATTGTCAAAGAAGCGCAAAAGAAGGGTTCAAAGGTTGTTGTGATTGATGCATATGCATCAAGAACTGCTAAAGAAGCAGATTGGCATATCTGTCCTAAGCCTGGCACTGATGGTGCTTTGGCGATGGCAATGATGCATGTCATTATTGAAGAAGGATTGATTGATCAAGACTATGTAGATAAATATACAGTGGGATTCCCAGAATTAGCAGAGCTAGCAAAAAAAAGGAGTCCTGAGTGGGCAGAAGAAATCACAGGCGTCGCAGCGAATGATATTCGAAAATTAGCGAGAGAATACGCAACGACCCAACCATCCGCTATCAGAATTGGTGTAGCCCTTGAAAAAAGCTGGGGAGGTGGCCAGGCTATTAGAGCCGTTACATCCCTTCCCGCTCTGACTGGAGCTTGGCGTCATGTAGGTGGGGGTATCCTTCAATTCCCAGTATGGGAACAGCCTTACAAATTTGATGTGATTTGCAGACCTGACTTAATACCTGAAGGGACACAGGTTGTAAATAATCTTCAGCTAGGACGTGTTTTAACAGGTGAACAAAAACTAAAAGTACCTATCAAGTCAATGATGTGTTGGAACACAAATCCTGTAACACAATCAACAGAAAGCGAAAAAATATTAGAGGGCTTGAAGCGCGAAGATCTATTTCTTGTTTCTGCGGAGCATTTTATTTCTGATACTGCGGCCTATGCTGATATTCTGCTTCCTTCATCCATGGGGGCAGAACAAGAAGATATCATTTTATCTTGGGGTCATTTATACCTCACCTATAATACAAAATGTATAGAATCCCCAGGTGAAGCAGTACCAAATTATGAAATTTTTAGACGTCTTGCTAAAAGATTTGGTTTTAAAGAAGAATGTTTTAAATGGTCAGACAGTGAATGTCTTGAACACTATATCGATTGGAATTCGCCAGCCTGCAAAGGTATAGATTTAGACTATTTGAAAAAACATGGTTATGCGAGAATTAATGTGGGAACAAAAGATAATCGAGTCCCTCACAAAGAAGGAAAATTTCCAACACCATCAGGTAAATGTGAATTTAGGATAGTCGGGGCTAAGAATTTTGTTGCGGGCCCATTCAGACAAATGTACGAGGCCTTTCAACCAGGCGATGATATTCCTGAGCTACCTGATTACGTGCCCTCAAAAGAAACAGCATCAGCAAATCCAGCCTTAGCTAAAAAGTATCCATTAAATATTTTGGCACCAAAAAGTCATGGCTTTATTAATTCTAGCTATGCCAATATTGAAAATAAACTTAAGGCCCAAGGAGAACAGTTTGTAATGATTCATCCATTGGATGCCGAAGAAAGAGGGATAAAACATGGTGATCGAGCCAAAATCTTTAATGATCGGGGCTTCTTTGAAGCTGTATCGAAAGTAACGACCGACGTTAATAAAGGTATCGTAGTGACAACCTTAGGTTACTGGAGACAATTAAATAATGGTGTTGTCAATTCAGTGAGTTCAAATGCTTTTGGTGATATGGGGAACTCACCAACTTCTCATGATTGTTTAGTTGAAGTTCAATTGGCGTAATTAAACTGAAAGTGCAGAATCATTCTCCCCTTAGATTAATAGATCAATTTCATCGAAAGATTAATTATCTTCGATTATCCATCACCGATCGATGCGATTTTCGATGCGTTTATTGCATGAGCGAAGATATGCAATTTTTGCCTCGCGATGAAGTTCTCTCTCTAGAAGAGTCTGCAAGAATTATAAAAATATTCGCTTCTCTTGGCGTCACAAAAGTAAGGATCACAGGTGGGGAGCCTCTCGTTAGAAAAAATATTTCCTGGCTTTTTAATGAAATCTCAACAATTCAACCTCTAAAAGAAATTGTCATTACAACGAATGGCAGTCAGCTAGCGCAGCATGCACATATGCTCAAAAGGTCTCGGGTTAAACGTATCAATATTAGTCTTGATAGTCTTGATCCTGTTCTTTTCAAAAAAATCACACGTACGGGCGACTTAAATAAAGTGATGCTCGGTATTGATGAAGCTATCAAAGAAGATTTTTCGAATCTCAAACTTAATACCGTTTTAATGAAAGGCATCAATGATCACGAAGCAATTGATTTGGTTAACTTTGCATTACATAAAAAGATGGATATTTCTTTTATTGAAGAAATGCCTTTAGGTAATATTGACCATAAAAGAAAAGATACTTTTATTAGCAATGACGAAGTCTTAAAAAAATTACAGGCTCATTTTAATTTAATCCCCACTACTTTCTCTTCTGGCGGCCCTGCTAAATATTGGCAAATTGCAAATCAGTCCACTAAGATTGGTTTTATTTCTCCGCATAGCCATAATTTTTGCGACACGTGTAATCGTGTGAGGGTTTCATCTAAAGGCGAATTATTTTTATGCTTAGGGCAGGAAGAAAAAATTGAACTCATGCCTCTTTTACGTCAGTATCCAAATGAAGACTGGCCTATTCAAAAAGCCATTATAGAAAGTATGGCAATCAAACCAGAGGCACACGACTTTAATCTTGAAAAAACCAAACCTGCTGTCGTGCGATTTATGTCGCATACCGGAGGGTAAATTCAAATGAATAACGCAGTCACTGTGGTCATTTTAGCGGGTGGCCAATCAAAACGTATGCAAGTGCAAAATAAAGCGACTGTTTTATTTGAAGGCAAGCCGTTAATAGCTCATGTCATTGACCGCATGAAGATTCAGGCAAAACATACCGTCATCAATACACATCGAAATCAAAAAGATTTTGAAATATATCAATTACCTCTCATTGATGATGTATCAGATATTCAGGAGGGTCCACTTTTGGGTATCCTAACCAGCCTTCAAGCCATCAAAACTGATTGGATACAATTTGTCCCTTGCGATACACCCTATCTGCCAAACGATCTCATTGCAATATTAATGAAAGAAGTCGAAGCCGAAAAAACTTTAGTTGCAGTGCCTGAAACCACTGATGGTTTGCAATCAACTTGTCTTTTATGTCACTCATCAACATTAAACAATCTTCAGATTTTTTTTAATCAAGGAGGACGAAAAATTGAAGACTGGATTCGTCAGTTAGCTTTTTCAATTGTGCAGTTTAACGATGAGTCGCAATTTTTAAATATAAACACTCAGGAAGAATTAAAAAAAACATATCCATGAAAAAAGATATAAGTTTAAGTGACTTAATTTCGGACTCCGGCATGACGAATGGTTATGATCCTAATGCGATGTCTGTAGTAAAAGCCAAAGCTTGGATTGCTAATTTTTTAAAGCCCACCGATCAAAAAGAAACGATACATATTAAAGATGCACTCAATCGTATTGTTGCTGAACCTATCATAGCAACAATGAATGTTCCTAATCATGACAATTCAGCAATGGATGGTTATGCAATGAATTTAGATTTACTTCCCGATCATGGGCCCTTTAAACTCAAGGTAACGGGCAAACTTTTTGCAGGAAATCCATTGGAAGGCAATTTAGAAGGAGCTTTACGTATTATGACGGGAGCTACGATTCCTTATGGATTAAATGCAGTTATTCCTCAAGAGCATGTTGAACTCAATGAGGGTGTTATTACATTTCAAACAAAACCTCAAGCAAATCAAAATATTCGGCGTGCGGGTGAAGATATTAAAACTGGGCAAACAATACTAAAAAATGGCAGGTCCATAGAGCCTTGTGATTTAGGTCTCCTTGCCTCATTAGGTATAGATTCAATTAAGGTTTACCGAAAAATTAAGGTAGCTTTTTTTTCAACGGGTGACGAAATCATTTCACTCGGCAACCCTTTATTGCCTGGTCAAGTATATGACAGCAATCGCTACAGCCTGATAGGCCTTTTAAAACGTCTTGATGTAGAAACGTTCGATCTTGGCGTTATCCCTGATGATAAAAAAATCATTGAAGATACATTAAAAAAAGCAAGCGATATCGCTGATATCGTTATTACTACGGGGGGTGTTTCCGTGGGCGAGGCAGATTACATGAAAGACATTTTAAAAAAAATAGGTGAAATTTTATTTTGGAAAATTTCTATGAAGCCTGGAAAGCCGCTAGCTTACGGGAAAATTGGTAAGTGTCATTATTTTGGACTTCCGGGAAATCCTGTATCGACGATGGTTACTTTTTATCAATTTGTAAGAGAGGCTGTTCTTACTTTATCAGGCCAGACACCCGTCCCTAAAATACCAATTATTAAAGCAAAACTTTTAGGGCCCCTGAAAAAAATTCCCGGTCGAACAGAATTTCAAAGAGGCGCTTATGAACAAGATGATCAAGGTACATTTAAAGTGAGTCCTTTAAAAGACCAAGGATCGGGTATTTTAAGATCCATGAGTGAAGCAAATTGCTTTATTTTGCTTCATGAAGATACCGCTCATTTAGAAAAAGATATGTGGGTCGATATTCAATTATTTGATAATCTTTTTTAAGCTTAAAAAATATAATTTTATTTACACCAAAGTTCCCTAAACGTTTAAATATTTTTCTAACATCTCATCACTTTTTTATTAAAAATCGCTTAATATAGAGACGTGGAAATCAATAAAAAAGTACCCTCACTTAAACTTCCTGGCACCAGTGGTCTTCAATTTAATCTATCGGATTACAAAGATCATTATCTTGTTATTTACTTCTACCCTAAAGATGCAACCCCAGGCTGTACCACGCAAGGCGTTGACTTTAGAGATGCTTATAAAAAATTTCAGGCACTTAATACAGAGGTACTTGGTATTTCTCGTGACACATTAAAGTCTCACGAAAACTTCAAAGCAAAATTTACATTTCCCTTCGAGCTTTTAAGTGACGAAGAAGAAAAAGCATGCGAATTATTCGGTGTCATAAAAATGAAAAATATGTATGGTAAACAGGTAAGAGGTATTGAACGAAGTACATTTGTAATTGATCCAGATGGCAAATTGATTCAGGCTTGGCGAGGTGTTAAAGTCGAAGGCCATGTCCAAGAAGTTTTGCAATTTATTAAACAACATAACTCTATTTAACTATGGCCAAAAAAAATAGCACGACCAAACTCTTTGTATTAGATACCAATGTATTAATGCACGACCCTTCAAGCATTTTCAGATTTGAAGAACATGATATATACCTTCCCATGGTCACATTGGAAGAGTTAGACAATAATAAGAAAGGGGTCAGTGAAGTTGCTCGCAACGCAAGACAAACGAGTCGCAATTTAGAAGAGATTATAGGTACCAATGAGGAAAGTTTAGAAAAGGGTCGTTCACTTGGTATCAAAGGCAACACACATGTCACAGGTAAACTTTTCTTACAAACAACTTCGCTCCCTCATGATTTACCCATGCTCGCTAGCAGTAAAGCCGACAATCAAATTTTAGGGGTCGTTGCATACCTCAAAAAAGAACATCCTGATCGTCAAGTCATTCTCGTTAGTAAAGACATCAATATTCGTATTAAAGCCAGAGCTCTAGGCATTGCTGCTGAAGATTACTTTAATGACAAGGTGCTCGAAGATACCGAATTGCTTTATACGGGTATCACAGAGCTGCCTGTAGATTTCTGGGAGAAGCACAGCAAAGATATGGAATCATGGCAAGAAAATAGCAAAATGTTTTATCGACTGACAGGGCCTATGTGTCTTAATTTCTCTGTCAATGAATTTATTTTTTACGAATTCGATAAACCCTTCCACGCTATAGTTAGAAAAATTTCCGGTAAAACAGCGACCCTCGAAGTTATTAAAGATTTTATTAATGGCAAACATAATATCTGGGGTATTAACGCTAAAAATAGAGAACAAAATTTTGCATTAAATCTACTGATGGATCCTGATATTGATTTTGTGACACTTCTAGGTCAAGCTGGTACCGGAAAAACACTGCTCACTCTAGCTGCAGGATTAGCGCAAACACTTGATAAAAAAATCTACAATGAAATTATCATGACGCGTGTCACTGTCCCTGTAGGCGAAGACATCGGTTTCTTGCCAGGCACCGAAGAAGAAAAAATGACCCCATGGATGGGCGCATTGGAAGATAACTTGGATGTGCTTAATAAAACTGACGAAGAAGCTGGCGAATGGGGAAGGGCTGCGACACAAGATCTTATTCGTTCACGTATCAAAGTAAAATCGCTTAATTTTATGCGTGGCCGAACATTCCTTCACAAATACCTCATTATTGATGAAGCACAAAATCTAACGCCTAAACAAATGAAAACGCTTATTACGCGGGCAGGTCCAGGTACTAAAGTTGTATGTCT
>CANMPB010000024.1 GCA_947499625.1 Methylophilaceae bacterium | reverse complement strand
AATCCCCGTGCATATGATGCGGTGGATTTTTAACCATAACTAAGTGACCTTTAAAATTATCTAAGTTCATATTTTTTAATGTAATGTAATCTAGGTCAGTAAATATGTCTGCATTAACCACTAAAAACGGCTCATCGCCCAAAAACGTTAGAGCTTTTTTTATGCCTCCTGCTGTTTCTAATGGACTGCCTTCTCTAGAATAGCTAATCTTAAGGCCCCATTTTGAACCATTGCCAAGATATGATTCAATCATTTCGCCTAAATATGCATGGTTAATAACCACTTCTTTAAAATGAGCCTTGGCTAATTTTTCTATATGCCAAACTATTAATGGCTTACCAGCTACTTCTAATAATGGCTTTGGTATTTGATTAGTCAAAGGGCGCATTCTTTCGCCCCTGCCCGCTGCTAGAATCATAGCTTTCATAAAGTTATATCAAGCTTAATTTGTTAATCATGTTTAATAGAGGGCGCAATTCCCTGTAGCGTTCACAGGCTCTTCGTAGATAATTTTCAACGGCTGGCAAATCATTTAAATAATTTGCTTTATGGTCTCTGTAATTTAAGCGAGCAAAAATACCTAACACTTTCAAATGCCTTTGAACACCCATCCACTCAAAATCTCTATAAAATTCTGCGAAATCTTCCTGAACTTTAAGCCCATTTTTCTTTGCTAATTCCCAGTATCGAATTAACCAATCTATAATCTGTTCTTCTTCCCAAACAATGTAAGCGTCTTTAAATAGGGAAACGAGATCATAAACAATAGATCCCTTCACTGCATCTTGAAAATCTAAAATGCCTGGATTTTCACCCTGCTCTCCATCACAAAACATCAAGTTTCTCGAATGAAAATCTCTATGCACAAAAACCTCTGTATGGGACCGAATATTCTTAATGAGTAAATTAAAAGTTAAGTTAAGAATGTTTTTTTCCGAATCATTCATTTCATAAGATTTGTGGAGTTTTAGATACCAATCAGGGAATAATCGAAGCTCTTGCATTAATAATGAATCCTCATAGAGTTTAAGCGATGAAGTATCAGCATTTTTTTGTATTTTAATAAGTGCTAAGTAAGCATCTTTATATAGCGATGATGCATTTTCATGATTGAGCTCTTCCAGGTAAGTGTTATTGCCTAAATCTGTCAATAACAAAAAGCCTTTTCCCAGGTCAGCCTCATGAATCTTAGGCACATTGAGTCCTGCCTTAAAAAGAATATTTGCTATATCAACAAAGGGCTTTGAATTTTCTTTATTAGGAGGGGCATCCATTAAAATATAAGACTGATTATTTGAAACAATACGGAAATAACGACGAAAACTAGCGTCTGAAGAAGCAGGATTTATCGTATACTCTTGATTTTTAAGTGTATTATTTAACCACGTAGCAATCTGAATTTCGCGAGTCACAATAAAAAACACCTATAAATTTTTAAAAAAATTGTACGATTTAAGCAATTAGCTTAATGAAGTAAATTATATAACTACCTGATTATTAATAAATTTAAGTTGATAAAATATCTAAAATATGAGATTTTAACGTTAATGAAATATTCAAAATTAAAACTATAGTACCCCTACTTGCTCCTTCAGCAAAATTCCATGTTTAGAAAAACAATCTCACCCCTATGGCTAGTGTTTTTTCTTCTTCCTCAGCTATCCTCAGCTGAAGATTTGGCGACGCAAAACCAATCCACGGAAATCTCTGAAGGCTCAATTGAGATTGAAGGTGATAGCCTTGAAACTCTCCTTGATAGAAAAATGAAAGCTAAAGGTAACGCCATTCTCAAAAAGGGTAATAAAACGATTAAAGCCGAGGTGATTGAATATGATGAAGTTTCAGAAAAAATCATTACAACAGGCAATACAAATATTGATTTAGAAAGCATGTCCCTTAGAGGCTCAAATCTCAGTCTTAAATTAAGCGATGAAACTGGGCAAATAGATGATGCTTCATTTAATTTTAAGTCTGGAGACAAGCAAGAAAAATCCTTCATTAATAAGTATGGTGTTGTTGTTACAAAGAGATCATATGACTTTCGGGGTGACGCCAAAACTATCTTTTTTGAAGGTGAAAACAAAAAACGTCTGCAATCATCGAGGATTACAACCTGCGAAGCCGATTCAGATGACTGGTATTTAAAATCTAGTAATATGGAAGTTAATACCAAAACGGACCGTGTAAATGCATCTAATGCCGTTGTTGAATTTAAAGGGCTCCCTATTCTATACACGCCCTATATTGACTTTTCTTTAAATAAAAATAGAAAATCTGGATTTTTAGCCTCGACCTTTGGAACCACAACAAAAAGTGGTTTTGATTTACAAATTCCTTATTACTTTAATATTTCCCCTAATATGGACGCGACTCTAAGGGCAAGATATTTAGGCAAAAGAGGGCCCCAAGCTGACGGCGAATTCCGTTATCTGGAGGAAAATTATTCTGGTAAAAATCAAATTCAATTTATGAAACATGACGAACATAGCGGCAAAGATAATAGGTATTTAGTAGGGCTTGAACATCAACACAAATTTAATAATCGCTGGTCAGCCTCTTACAATTATCAGAAAGTTTCTGATGACACTTATTTTTCTGATCTAGCAACCATGATTCAAGTAACGAGCGTTGTTAACTTACCTCAAAGAGCCAAAATCGACTATGCGGGCGACACTTGGAGATTCAATGCTCTTACTGAAAAATATCAAACTTTAACAAATGCTTCTAATTCACCTTACCAAAGGCTACCTCAACTTGATCTTTCAGGGAGAAAAGATTTTGAGAGTTATATTCTAGACTTTAGATCCCAATGGACTTATTTTGATAGAGATGAAAAATTTACATCTACCTACACTGATGCGCAAAAAGTTACAGGAAGCCGCTTAAGCCTTACTCCAAGCATCTCGGTACCCTTTACAGAAACATATGGCTATATCAAGCCAAAATTATCCGCTAATGTAAGATCTTATAATTTAAATAACTCAAGTATTGGCAATAAAAATATTTATACTCCAATAGTTTCTGTAGATAGCGGTATGTATTTTGATAGGACTGTAAATCTTCTTAACCAAAATTTTACCAATACCCTTGAGCCAAGATTATTTTATGTCTACATACCCTATAAAGACCAATCTGCATTACCTAACTTTGATACAGGTCTTGCAGACTTAAATATGCAAACATTATTCTCTGAAAATCAATACAATGGGGTAGATAGAATTAATGATGCTAACCAACTTACGGCATCTATTACATCCAAATTTCTTGATAAAAATGGCAAACAGAGACTTTCAGGTATTGTTGCGCAAAGATATTACTTTGAAGATCGTAAAATATTTGGGGCAGACCTAGCAGCAAGAAAAGCAAATTCTGATATTTTTATGGGCGGTACTGCGAGTCTTGCAAACTCATTGAATCTTGATGCTATGTTTCAATATGACCCAACTTCTAGCACACTTCTCAGAAGCACCCTCAGTAGCAGATATAATCCTGAGCCCGGAAAATTGCTTAATTTGAGCTACCGCAGGATTGGCAATGTGTCTAACAATAATGCGGATTTAGAGGTTCTCAATGCAGCGGGCCAATGGCCGCTTGGAAATCGCTTTTATTCCATAGCAAGATATAATTATGATCTAAAAACTTCACAAACTATCGAAGTTCTCGGTGGCGTCGAATATGATGGTGGCTGTTGGGTTGCAAGAACAGTTTTTGATAGAATATCACTGCCTACTAGCCCTCAGCCTAATTACACATTCTTCGTGCAACTTGAACTTAATGGGCTAGGAACTATTGGATCTGATGCCAAAAAACTCAATAATTTCTTATATAGAAATGTTCCTGGTGTAAGAACTGTCAATCAAATTCCGGATGTTAATCGTCAGGCAAATTTCAATTAATCTCAAATATGCCACTTAAAAAATTAATATCTTTTTTACAATTAACTTTCATCCTTTTAGCCATGGCAATGAGCTCTTATGGTTATTCAAAAACAGAAAGCAGTATTCAAAAACTAGACCGAATTATCGCTGTAGTTGATCAAGATGTTATTACCGAAAAAGAATTACAAGAAAAAATCAATTCGGTTATTAGCAATCTAAAAAATCAGAAAATTGAAATTCCGTCTGAAAGTGTTTTAAGGAAACAAGTGATAGAAAGATTAATTTCTAATAGTGTTCAGATCCAGCTTGCTCTTCAAACCGGATTAAAAATTAACGATGCCCAAGTTGATAAAACTATTGAGCGTATTTCAGAAAAAAATAAGCTTAATGTAGTTGATTTTAAAAAAACGCTAGAAAAAGATGGTACTAATTTTTATAAATTCAGAGAAGAAATTAGAAATGAAATCACTATTGCGCAATTAAAAGAACGTGAGGTTGATAGCAAAATTGTAATTACAGATGGTGAGATTGATAATTTCTTAAATGCTCAATCAAAAGAAATTCAAGACGAATTTGAGGTCGCCCATATTCTTATTCGTGTGCCTGAAGACGCGTCCCCTGAAAAGCTTGAAAAATTAAAGAATAAAGCTGAAGAAGCCTCTAAACAAATTCTATCGGGTAAGAATTTCACCCAAGTCTCTGCAGCATTTTCAGAGACACCCAACGCCCTTGAAGGGGGCAGTCTGGGCTGGAAAAAAGCCTCAGATTTACCAACATTGTTTGTGGATGCTCTTAAAAAAATAGAAGTGGGAACCCTTACGCCGATTTTAAGAAGTCCTAATGGCTTTCATATCCTTAAATTGATTAACAAAAAAGGTTCAAGTGGTCCACTTGTTGTGGAGCAAACGCATGTGAGGCATATTTTAATTAAGCTTTCTGAGATTTCTTCAGAAACTGAGGGCCGTCAAAAATTAATAGGTATTAAAGAGCGATTAGAAAATGGTATAAAGTTTGAGGATTTGGCAAAGCAATATTCAGAAGACCCTTCTGCAAACAATGGTGGTGATTTAGGCTGGATCAATCCGGGGGATACTGTTCCTGAATTCGAAAAAACAATGAAGCAACTTAATGCAAATCAAATCAGCGACCCTATTAAAACTCCATTTGGATGGCATCTTATTCAGGTTCTTGAAAGAAGATCTCAGGACATGTCCAAAGAATCAGCTCGAATGCAAGCTAGACAACAAATCAAAATGCGAAAATCTGAAGAGGCGTACCAAGATTGGCTGCAAGAATTAAGAGATCGCTCTTTTGTAGAGCTTCGCTTAGAAGACAACTTTTAATTTACTATTTTGACTGCTTTTAAGCCACATATCGTCATAAGCTCAGGCGAGCCTGCAGGCATTGGCCTTGATCTTTGCGTTCTGCTTAGCACAAAAAAATTTCCGGCATTTATTACAGTGGTTGGGGATAAAAATGCTTTATCTGATAGGGCTGCACATCTCAATAAAACGATTACATTTTATGACAATACTCTCATAGAACATAAAGGTGATCATTCACTATCTATTCATCATATTCCTGCTTGCGAAACTATTCAGGCAGGGCTGCTTAATCCTAAAAATAATCAATATGTTCTTGATGCGCTAAACTTTGCATTAGATGGCTGCTTAAATAAATCTTTTGATGCACTTGTCACAGCTCCAATTCATAAAAGCATCATTAATGAAAGCCAACCTTTTACCGGCCATACCGAATACATTGCGCATTATACCCATGCCAAAAATGAAGTTATGATGCTCGCTTCTAAAACTATGAAAGTTGCACTTGTTACAACACATGTGCCGCTGTCACAAGTGAGTCAGTTGATCACATCAGAAAAACTTGAGCAAACACTAAGAACAATTCATCGCGACCTTATTGATCGATTTAAAATAAATAACCCTGTAATTTTTGTCGCAGGTCTTAATCCGCATGCAGGCGAAAATGGCATTTTAGGTTTAGAAGAAATTAATATTCTCTCGCCTGTCATCAACAAATTAAAATTGGAAGGCATGTTAATTGAGGGGCCGCTTCCAGCAGACACCCTTTTCACAGAAAAATATATCCAAAAAGCTGACTGCTTTGTGGCAATGTACCATGATCAAGGTCTCGCAGTTTTTAAACATGCTAATTTTGGCTTAGGTGTGAATGTTACCCTGGGTCTTCCCATTATTAGAACCTCAGTTGACCATGGAACCGCTATCGATTTAGCTGGACTAGGCAATATAGATCCAAATAGCTTTTACAGTGCAATAGATTTAGCAATCGATTTGGCTCAAAAATCTCACGCATGAAACATATTGCTAAGAAAAAATTTGGACAAAATTTCCTCAAGGATGCTTCGATTATTCATGCGATCATTCAATCAATTAATCCTCTCCCAGATGATGCCCTTATTGAAATAGGGCCTGGCCTTGGAGCGCTTACAAAACCGCTTCTCGAGAAATCTAATCATCTGTTAGCGATTGAACTTGATCGAGATATTGTAAGCTGGATGGAAAATGAATACCCAAAAAAAAACATTACCATATTCAATGAGGATGTTCTAAATTTTAACTTTCATCAGTTTGATCAAAAAGTCAGAATTGTAGGTAATTTACCTTACAACATTTCAACACCCATCCTATTTAAATGTATTGAGAATATTGCAATTATTAAAGATCTTCATTTTATGTTACAAAAAGAAGTTGTAGATCGTATGATTGCCACCCCTTCATCTTCCGAATATGGGAGATTATCTGTGATGCTTCAATATTATTTTTCAATAGAACATTTAGTTCATGTGCCAAAAGAGGCATTCGACCCCGAGCCTAAGGTTGAATCATCTTTCGTAAGGCTCATTCCTTATAAGCAATACCCTTTTATAGCAAACAATATCAATCGATTTGGAAAGATTGTTAAGGAAGCTTTCTCCCAAAGAAGAAAAACTATTCGCAATACACTTAAATCCTTTATTAACGAAAATGACTTTGAAAAAATAGGTATCAATCCGCAGTTAAGAGCCGAAAATTTATCAGTATCAGATTTCGTAAAAATTTCAAATTATCTAGATTAATTTATACAGGCTAGTAGCCATGTGAAATGAATATCGACTGATATAATTAAGACTTAAGGAGAGATACATGAGAGTTATTCTACTAGGGGCGCCAGGCGCCGGTAAGGGCACACAAGCCCAGATACTTAAAGAAAAATTTAATATCCCCCAAATATCAACTGGCGACATGCTTCGCGCTGCCATTAAAGCAAACACAAAATTAGGCCTTGAAGCCAAACAATTTATGGATAGTGGCGCGCTTGTTCCAGATCAACTTATTATTGAATTAGTTAAAGAGCGAATACAAGATAGCGATTGTAAACAAGGCTTCTTGTTAGATGGCTTTCCTAGAACTATTCCTCAAGCTGAAGCAATGAAACAGGCTTCAATTATGATTGATATAGTCATTGAAATTGATGTACCAGATAACGTTATTGTAGATAGGTTAAGCGGCCGAAGAACGCACATTGGGTCAGGTCGTATTTATCATATTCATAACAACCCCCCTAAAATTCAAGATCAGGATGACATCACAGGTGAGCCTCTTATTCAAAGAGATGATGATAAAAAAGAAACTATTCTAAAACGTCTTGATGTTTATCACAGCCAAACGAAGCCACTTGTTGATTATTATTCAAAATGGGCAGTGTCTGAAAATCAAGGGCTTCGCTATATTAAGATTAACGGCCTCGGTGATGTTAAAGATATACAAAAAACAATTTTTGATCAAATTAATTAGTATATGCAATCCAATTACCCTTTTAAAAGTATTGAAGAAAAAGTTCAGTCCTACTGGGATAAAGAACATACATTCTCTGTTTCAGAAGACTCTAAAAAACCAAAATATTATTGTCTTTCTATGTTCCCTTATCCAAGCGGTAAACTTCATATGGGACATGTTAGAAATTACACGATCGGCGATGTATTAAGCCGCTTTCATCGCATGCTTGGTTTTAATGTATTGCAGCCCATGGGCTGGGATGCTTTTGGTTTGCCTGCAGAGAATGCAGCATTACAAAATAAATCCGCTCCTGCTGCTTGGACCTATAGCAATATTGATTATATGAAGCACCAGTTAAAACAGCTGGGCCTTGCAATTGACTGGAAAAGAGAAATTGCAACATGTCGACCAGAGTATTACAAATGGGAACAATGGCTATTTACTGAACTTTTTAAAAGGAAATTAATTTACAAAAAAATTTCTACAGTGAATTGGGATCCCGTCGATCAAACTGTGCTTGCTAATGAACAGGTAATTGACGGAAAAGGCTGGCGATCTGGCGCTGTTATTGAGAAAAAAGAAATTCCTCAATATTTTATGAAAATTACTGAATATGCGGATGAGCTTTTAAGAGATTTAGATGGGCTTGAAGG
>CANMPB010000023.1 GCA_947499625.1 Methylophilaceae bacterium | reverse complement strand
CACTCACAAATCCAATACCACTCCCCGTAGTATTTCTGTGTGCGTTAATAGGCCGGTCTCCGGACTCGTAAGATTTGATTCATGGCCTTCCCGAAATAAATTCAGTGGCATGTGTGTATGAATCCACGCTTACTTACCGTTGCGGGGGCAGTATAGGAATTGTTATGACACTCACCTATTTCCCAGTTTCAATGTTTTCTTAAATGAAGATAAACCTTAAGAAGACATCACCTAACAACTTGAAAACATCTTAGCACATCTTTGGTATACTCATATTTAAAGATCTGTAAATTATTGATTGCAATGTATAAGGATATTTAGTTATGGCAAGAACAGTGAAATGTGTCAAATTAGACAAAGAATTAGATGGCTTGGATTTTCCGCCATACCCAGGGCCCTTAGGTAAACGTATTTTTGAGAGCGTATCTAAAGAAGCATGGGCAGGCTGGCTTAAACACCAAACGATGTTAGTGAACGAAAACCGTTTGAGTTTTGTGGATCCGGCGGCACGTAAATATTTAACCGAACAAACTGAAGCATATTTCTTTGGCGACGGCGCGGACAAAGCATCCGGATATGTGCCACCTAAAAGTTAACTAAAAAAATAAAGACGTAAAAAAAACACTTCCGAGGAAGTGTTTTTTTATTATGTAAATACATTACTTAATTAAGTGTTTTTTTAATTTCTTTGATTGTTGAATGTCTAATGTCGGCACCCTTCACAGCGTAAACAATATGTTCTGAGATATTTTTGCAATGATCACCAATACGCTCAAGGGCTTTGACTACCACGAGTAACTCTAAAGACACTGAAATAGCTTTTGAATCTTCAAGCATGTAAGTGAGAAGCTCTCTAATAGTTGCGCGATACTGATCATCTACTGCCTCATCTTTTTTTGCAATCTCAATTGTTTTACTAATATCTAGTCGCGCGAATGAGTCTAATACGGTTTTAAGCATCGAATGAACTGCTTCTACCATCAGTTTAATTTCACCGATTTTGATTTTTTTAATATTTGGATTTTCGTTAACGCGAATTGCTGTGCGTGCAATCTTTGTTGCTTCATCACCAATGCGCTCTAAGTCTGTGATGGCCTTAAGAATCGAAATAATCATACGAAGGTCGCCTGCTGCAGGCTGCCTTTTCGCAATAATGCGAGATGCATCTTCGTCAATTTCCATTTCAAGGTTGTTGACTTTTTCATCGATTTTAATCACTTTATTCGCTAAGTCGACATCGTCTTTTTTAAGAGACTCAATAGCAGAAAGAATATTCTCTTCGACTAAGCCGCCCATTTTTAAGACCTTCGCTCTTACCGCTTCTAATTCTACGTCGTACTCTTTATAACTATGTTCTGAAGCCATTTTTAGTAATCCTTATAAACACTTACAATTTCACACCATATATATTATTACTTATATATGACATTTTTAAGACTTATAAGCTTATTTTGTTATAGTTTTAACCCCGTCTTTTGTAGCTAATAATAATATATTAGCTGAACGAGCCGCAAATAAACCGTTCGTGACAACCCCCACCATTTGATTGATAGCAGCCTCCATCGCGATAGGGTCTTTAATCACAAGACCATGCACGTCCAAAATGACGTTCCCATTATCGGTCGTAAAATTTCGCAACTGAGGCTGACCACCCAATTTGGTGAGTTCTCGAGCCACATAGCTTTTAGCCATCGGGAGCACTTCGACAGGCAAAGGGAACTTGCCTAAGACGGGTACATATTTTGTTTCATCACAAATACAAATAAAGGTTTTAGCAACTGCCGCAACAATTTTTTCTCGAGTTAACGCACCACCACCACCTTTAAGCATATGCATATGCTCAGTAATTTCATCCGCACCGTCGACATAAATGTCCATGCTATTCACACTATTTAAGTCAAAAACCTCAATACCATGTTTGCGTAAACGATCTGCCGAGGACTCACTACTTGCGACCGCGCCATCAATTTTATGTTTTACTTTTGCCAATTCATCGATAAAGTAATTTGCAGTAGAACCAGTACCTACACCAATGATGCCAGACTTAACATATTCAATCGCAGCCTTTGCAACCTGTTGTTTTAATTCGTCTTGCGTGAACGCCATTTTTACTTAAACCCTTATATTTTATTTATAATGATGCTTTAACATCTATCATACACGCCAAGGCGACTCTTGAAAATTAGCATATGAAGAATGACTTCGTAAAACGTATTAATGAGGCGCGTGTATATGACGTAGCAAAGAAAACGCCACTTGAGTTTCAGACACATCTCTCAAGTCGTTTTCATAATCAGATTTTCTTAAAGCGGGAAGATTTACAACCTGTCTTTTCATTTAAATTACGCGGCGCCTATAACAAGATGGCGGGCTTATCTAAATCGCAGCTAGATAAGGGCGTCATCACAGCTTCTGCGGGCAATCATGCACAAGGTGTTGCGTTAAGTGCACAAAAACTAGGATGTCGCGCCGTGATCGTCATGCCGACTACAACCCCTCTCATTAAAATTGATGCTGTAAAACATCGTGGCTCTGAAGTGGTGCTATGGGGCGATTCTTACTCAGATGCTTATCAACATGCGCTCGAGATTGAGAAAAAAGAAGGCCTCACTTTTGTGCATCCTTACGATGATCCAGACGTGATTGCAGGGCAGGGAACGATCGCTAAAGAAATTTTAGATGACTTTAAAAAACCGATTCACGCAGTCTTCTGCTGTGTAGGCGGCGGCGGCCTTCTTGCAGGCATGGCTTCTTATATCAAAGCGATGCGACCTGAAATTAAAGTGATCGGCGTTGAGGCCAAAGATGCAGAAGCTATGAGCTTATCTTTAAAAGCAGGTAAGCGTGTGGTGCTGGATCAAGTAGGGCTCTTTGCTGATGGCGCAGCCGTCAAAGAAGTAGGCCAAGTAACCTTCCCACTCTGTCAGGCTTACGTCGATGAAATGATTGTGGTGGATAACGATGCCATTTGTGCTGCCATTAAAGACGTTTTTGAGGATACGCGCTCTATTCTAGAGCCAGCAGGTGCCTTGTCGGTTGCAGGCATGAAAGCTTATATCAAGACACATAATTTAAAAGATGAGACTTTGGTAGGCATTGCATCGGGTGCTAATATGAATTTTGATCGCTTACGTTTTGTAGCAGAGCGTGCGGAGATTGGTGAAAAAAGAGAGGCAGTTCTAGCCGTGACTATTCCTGAAACCCCAGGTGCCTTTAAAAATTTCTGTAAGTTGTTAGGTCAGCGCAATATCACTGAATTTAATTATCGTTTTTCAGATTCGAAAGAAGCGCATATTTATGTAGGTCTCGCGACCAACGATATGGATGAGCCATCACAGATCAAGGCCATGCTTGATAAGGGGGGCTTGCCTACCATTGATCTCACGAATAATGAGGTTGCAAAACTTCACTTAAGACACTTGGTGGGCGGACACGCACCCCAAGCTAAGAATGAAATGGTTTTTAGATTTGAGTTTCCAGAAAAGCCAGGCGCCCTCATGAAATTTTTAGAAGCTATGGGGCACAATTGGAACATCAGTCTATTTCATTACCGTAATCATGGCGCTGATTTCGGCCGTGTTTTAGTTGGCATGCAAGTGCCACCCGAAGATGAAATTAATTTTGAAGTCTTTTTGAATCAATTAGGCTATCCCTTCTGGGATGAAACAGATAATCCAGCCTATAAACTTTTCTTAGGTTAATACTTCCTTATTTTCATGAGGCGTTAAAGGGAGAAATCCCCTGGAAGATTGTGAATAGATATTTAATAATAAAAAGTAAAAAATTTTAGGAGAATCGAATGCAGGTTATAAAACCAGTTGTCGTATTAGGATTACTTATTTCGTCTTTGTTAGCCAATGCTGAAGACCGAGGTAAGGCTTATATATCTAACCAAGAAGGTGGTGTCAGTATTATTAACTTAAACACCATGGAAACTGAAGGCTCCATCGATATTCAAGCTAAAAATCCACGCGGTATAGGTGTCACGGAAGATGGCCATTATTTAATTACTGCGAATAAAGATGACGAAAATTTATCCGTGATTGATTTAAAAACGAATCAATTTGTGAAACATATTTCAGTAGGTAAAAATCCAGAATTTGTTCGCGTATTTAAAGGTCAAGTTTTTGTGTCAACTGAGCCAGCTTCAACGGGTAAAGCGCCTGAGGCCGGTAAAGAAGATGATGATAAAGATGAAGCAAAGATACCCGCTCGTATTGCAGTGGTAGATTTAGTAAAGGGTAAAAAAATTAGAGATATTATCGGTGGCCCTGAAACAGAAGGCATTGAATTTAGTAAAAGTGGTAAAGAAATTATTGTGACCAACGAGGCCGACAATACAATCACAGTGCATAAGCTCAGCAATGGCAAGTTGTTAAAAACGATTTCAACCAAAAAATATGGAGATCGTCCACGAGGCATTAAAGTGTCGCCGAATGGAAAATATTATGTGTCAACTTTGGAAATGGGAAATAACTTTATAGTCTTAGACAGTCAATTTAAACATCTTAAAACTGTTGCGACAGGCGAATCGCCTTACGGTATTAGTTTTGATCGAGAAGGCAAGCGTTTATTTATCGCAACCTCGAAAGCAAAAACATTAGAAGTGTATGACACCGCTAACTTTGAAAAAATTAAAGATATTCCAACGGGTCGACGCTGTTGGCATTTTAGTTTTTCACCAGATGATAAAGATATTTTGCTTGCTTGTGGAAAATCTGATGAAGTGCTGGTCATTGATGCAGAAAAATTAGAAGTAACGAAGCGTATTTCTAATAAAGAAGTCCCATGGGGTGTTGTTGTTTATCCAAAATCCATGGGCAGTTTAGATACCGTCAAATAAAAATAGGTTTTCATTTTAAAAGCCCAATAGTTATTGGGCTTTTTTTATTTCAAATGTTTCTCAATAAATTTCCACTCATCATCTGTCACCGGTGTAATTGAAAGACGATTGCCTTTCTGCAGTATGCGCATATTTTCTAGCGCTTTAAATTCTCTTAGTTCTTTCAGACTTAATAAATTTGTTTTTTTAACAAGTGTCACATCTACATTCAGCCAGCGTGGATTTTCAGGTGTGGATTTGGGATCATAATACTTATGACCTTTTTGAGATTGAAAACGATCCGGATATGCAAGCTTACTTACCTTAACAACACCAGCAATCCCAGGGACATCACAATTTGAGTGATAAAAAAACGCGAGATCGCCCACCTTCATTAAATCTCGCATAAAGTTTCTTGCTTGATAATTTCTAACGCCATACCAATCAATGGTTTGTTTAGGAAGCTTTGCTAAATCATCAATAGATACATCAGACGGTTCGGATTTCATGAGCCAATAGCGCATAGTTTTTAAATGAAATATAAAGTGAATAAAAAAGCTATGTTGATTTTCTTAAGTGTTGCCTAGACCAGCATCCTGAACCAAAGGTTCAAGGGGTAAAAGCCTAAGGTGCATTAGGTGCAATCGCCAAGGGTGTCTTAAAAGAGCGCCCAATTTAGATCGCTCACACCGCAACCTGATGAGCTAAAACCGATGCTATAGACTAGTTCAAGGAATTATTAGCCTAAGCAACACTTAAAAAAACAAACATGCTCATCGCAGTATTTAGTTAAGAATAGGCAGATCTTTAGTTTTGTGCAAGTACTTCGTCGATTTGATGTTCAATCGATGAAATTTTATGGCGGAATTGAGATAAGTCTAAACCCTCAGAAGGGCTTTGATTTATAAGTTCATTGGTGATATTAAGAGCTGCCATGATGATAATGCGATCGATCCCTACAACAGAGCCTTGAGATTCAATGAGATCAATTTTCTGATTTAAATATTGCACAGAATCTAATAGACTTTTTTCTTGTCCTTCTGGACAAGCAACGATGAATTCACGCGCCATAATAGTGACAGTAATATTTTTTGAGCTCATCGGTTATCTTCAGGAAGTTGCTTCATCATTTTCTCGAGACGAAGACCCGCCTCTTTCATATTGGATTGAAGTTTTGTAAGTGTTGCTTCGGTCGATGCGAGTTGCATTTCGAGCCCCTTATTTTTTCCCTGCGCAGATTCAATCAAGCTGATGAGCTGCTTAATTTTTTTTTCTAAAGCGATGAGTTGTGCTTCCATACCTTCACTATAGTTTAAAGAATTGAAGTGCGTCAATAGCGGCTAAAGAAATTAAATGGATCATGATTTCTTTTTAGCTCTTGGATGTGCTTTGTCGTAAATATTTGCAAGATGCTGAAAGTCTAGATGTGTATAAACTTGTGTGGTACTGATATTGGCATGACCTAACATTTCTTGAACAGCCCTTAAATCTTGACTTGATTGTAAAACGTGTGAGGCAAAACTATGCCTTAATAAATGAGGGTGCACAGTGCTATCAATACCTTGCTTGATAGCCCACATTTGAATGCGATACTGAATAGCTCTCCCTGACATGCGCTTGCCGCGCTCAGTAATAAATAAAGCACCCATCGATTGATCATCTGTTTTGATGGTCGCACGCTTTTCAATCCAGGACTGAATGGCATGGATTGCCTTTTGGCCGATAGGGACCATACGCGTTTTATTGCCTTTACCTATGACAGTGATGATGCCTTCTTGAAGATCGAGATCGTTGATATTGACGTTTACTACTTCACTTAAACGTAATCCAGATGAATAAAATAATTCTAAAAAGGCTTTATCTCTGAGCCCTAATAATGAGGTGTCATCAATAGAAACAAGTTTAACCATTTGCTCAATCGACAAAGTTTGTGGCAATGTCTTAGCGCTCTTGGGTGCGCGAACATCTTTGACAGGGTTTTCTTTAAACTGATGGCGCTCGATAAGGTAATCAAAAAACCCTCGCCATGCAGATAACATGCGCGCGATTGATTTGCCGTGGAGTCCTTGGCTGTTAAGTTTCGCACTTGCACGTCTAATGTCTTGGATGGTGAAGGATTCAAAACGATCATGCTCGATAAGTGCTACAAGCTGTGCAAGATCATGTGTATAACTTTTAATTGAATTGCCGCTAAGACCTTTTTCAAAGGTAAGGTAATCGATATAGCTTTTTTGGAAGTGATTATGTTCCATAGGTTTTAAGCGATCTCAATGTCCCCCTCATAGAGAGTGACGGCCGGGCCTTTCATCATCACAGGACATGAAGAACCTTTCCAATCAATGGATAATGATCCACCAGGCATATCAACCTTCACAGGCGATGTAAGTAAATGTCGTTTGATCCCTGAGACTGCTGCAGCGCACGCGCCAGTTCCGCAGGCAAGTGTTTCGCCCACACCCCTCTCAAAAACACGCAAACGAATATGATGGGACGACACAATTTCCATAAAGCCCACATTGACGCGTTTTGGAAAAAGTGTATGTGATTCCAAATAAGCGCCTAATGTTTCAACATGAGCTTGATCAGCGTCTTTAACTGTAATGACTGCGTGAGGATTGCCCATAGATAATACTGCCATACTTATTGTGTCTTTTTGATGGGGTAAATCTATTGGAATAGAGTATTCATTTTTTTCAACATCTGAAATAAATGGAATAAGTTTAGGATTAAAAATAGGTTCACCCATATTTACTTCAATCATATGCTCATTGTCTTCAGTGAGTTCAATGACACCCGATTTTGTTTCTACGCGAATGGATTGCTTATGGGTTAAGTGCTTATCTTGTACAAATCGATAAAAACAACGCGCACCATTGCCACATTGCTCAACTTCGCCGCCATCTTGATTAAAAATACGATATTTGAAATCAACGTTTTCGATTGATGTATTCTCAACAACAAGAAGCTGATCAAACCCGATGCCGAGTTGACGATGAGACAAAGATTGAATCGCATCTTTAGATAGCTGGAAAGGTGACTTTGTATGATCGAGTACTATAAAGTCATTACCAATTCCATGCATTTTTGTAAAATGAAGTTTCATACAATGATTGTCTCTTATTTGTTTGGTTTTTTAAATCGCTGATAATTCCAAAGATACTGTGTTGGATATTTTCGAATGAGCATCTCGAGTCGATCATTAATGCCTTGAGGGGAGTGGTCTTGACCTAAAGGCTCAATATAGACGTCGTATCCCTGACCTCGTGACAGTCTATGACCAAAACCCACGAGGACAGTTGCACTTGAAGATTCTGCAAGTTTAGAAACAAGCGTCATGGTATAGGCAGGCGTATTAAAAAATTGAGCCCATATGCCCTGGCCTTCATTGGGAACTTGATCAGGTAATACACCAATTGCTTCGCCCTTTTTTAATGCTTGCATTAATTGCTTAACGCCATGGAGATTAGCTTCAGCAAGATGAACTTGGGAGTGACGTCTTCCAGATAAAACAATATTTGCAAGCCAGTTTAGTTTTGGACGCTTAAATAGAACAGTGATGGGGTGAAAGTGCGCGTAGTACTGAGCAGTAATTTCAAAACAGCCTAAATGAGGTGTTAAAAAGATAATACCCTTTTTCTTTTTGAGAGCAGTTTCAACATGCTGCCACCCGTAACATTGCTTGACCCAGCGAAAATTCTTTTGAGGTGAGTTAAACCAAATTGCAGGTGCCTCCGTAAGACACTTTCCAATTTCTCGGACCGATAATTGGGTAAGTTTTTTTAAATCATTTTCATCGGATGAAATAGAAGCGCGTTTTAAATTAGCATCCATTCGCTCTTTGAATCGACGATCAAATTGATAAGCGATTCGACCAAGCAGCTCTCCTAATGCATGCAAGACAAAGAGAGGTAATTTAAAGAATATAGCAATGAAAAATAAGGATAGTCTTGATAACATAATTGTATTTAAACGCGATATCTTGCTATTCTAAACGCTTTACGTAATTTAGAACTTGGAAAAAACTATGAGCGAGCATTTATTTACTTCGGAATCTGTTTCTGAGGGTCATCCAGATAAAGTAGCTGATCAGATATCCGATGCGATTCTTGATGCTATTTTGGAACAAGACCCTACTGCTCGAGTTGCAGCTGAAACCTTAACAAATACAGGGCTTGTTGTATTAGCAGGCGAGATCACTACGACAGCTAATGTGGATTACATCAAAGTTGCTCGCGATACGATTCGGTATATTGGGTATGACAATGCTGATTACGGTATTGATTATAAAGGCTGTGCTGTGCTTGTTGCCTATGATAAGCAGTCGCCTGATATTGCTCAGGGTGTGGATGGTGCTTTAGATGATCCATTAGACCAAGGCGCGGGTGATCAAGGTTTAATGTTTGGCTATGCCTGTGATGAAACAGCGCAGTTGATGCCAATGCCTATTTGGCTATCTCACCGTTTAATGGAAAGGCAATCTTATTTAAGAAAAGATGGCAGACTTCCTTGGCTGCGTCCGGATGCTAAGGCACAAGTGACTTTGAGGTATAAAGATCACAAGCCCCATTCGATTGACACAGTTGTGCTCTCAACTCAGCATGACCCGGAGGTATCGCTTGAGACCATTCGCGAATCTGTGATTGAGGAAATTATTAAACCTATGTTGCCTAAAGAGCTTATCAAAGGGGATATCAAGTACCTTGTGAATCCTACAGGTCGATTTGTCATTGGAGGACCTCAGGGCGATTGTGGACTCACTGGGCGTAAAATTATTGTAGATACCTATGGGGGTTCGGCACCCCATGGTGGCGGGGCTTTTTCAGGGAAAGATCCAAGCAAAGTCGATCGTTCAGCGGCATACGCTGCACGCTATGTGGCTAAAAATATTGTGGCAGCAGGCTTGGCCTCTCGCTGCTTAGTGCAAATTTCATATGCGATTGGCGTTGCAAGACCAACCTCAGTCATGGTGGAAACTTACGGCACAGGCAAGATTGCAGACGACAAATTGACCGCATTAGTTCTTGAGCATTTTGATTTAAGACCTAAAGGTATTGTGAAAATGCTTGATTTATTGCGTCCCATTTATAAGAAAACGGCGGCTTATGGCCATTTTGGCCGTGACGAGCCAGAATTTTCATGGGAAGCAGCAGATAAAGCTCAAATCCTTAAATCAGCAAGTTAAGTTCTAGCGTTTTTTTAAGTATTTGAACCATTAGTACTTTTAATCTATAATGCAATCCTTCTGAGGAACGCTGCGAGATTTTTTCATAAAATCCCAGGCTCAGATTACAAGTTTACTTGTAAACGGCGTTCACCAATTTATAACCGTGCCAGTCACGGGATGTTGGTGGATA
>CANMPB010000022.1 GCA_947499625.1 Methylophilaceae bacterium | reverse complement strand
CCTCCAGCTCCTCAGTAATTAGCTTCTGCATCAAAGAAAAAGGCGCCTTTAGCGCCTTTTTTTATGGTTGCTATATTTATTTTTTTATAGGGGCTGCAAATGTAAAAGCATCCGAATAAAATTCATCTTCTAATAAACCTCGCGCAATAAATGCTTTGTGAGCTACCTCCACCATTTGAGGTGCGCCACAACAATACAATTGATAATCATGCAAATTTACAAAATCTTCTAACACAGCTTCATGTACTAAACCTTTTCTGCCTTCCCATGCATCCTCTTTAAGCGATTCTGACAAAACAGGGATGTATTCAATATGCGCATATTCCTTTGCCCATGTTTTGCATAACGTATCCATATATAAATTTTCCAATATACGCGCGCCACGATAAAGTTTGATAGGTCGCTTCATGCCTTTTTGAATGGACTCTTCAATCATGCCCTTAATAGGTGCAAAGCCCGTTCCGCCAGCTACAAAAATAATAGTTTTTTCAGAATCTTCGCGTAAGTAAAAATTACCGAAGGGTCCTTCCACGCGCAGAATAGATTTTGCTGTCATTTCTCTAAATACATATTCTGTAAATTCGCCGCCTGGAATGAGCCTAAGGTGTATCTCAAGCAAGGAGGACTCGTGAGAAGGGCTCGCAATTGAGAACGCTCTCCTTTTTCCATCTTTAAGTAAAAACTCTAGATATTGTCCTGCTACAAATTGCAGTTTGTCAGTACTTGGAAGTTTTAACTTCATCAGCATTACGTCATGTGTGAGCTTTTCTAAAGCTTCAACACGCACTGGAAAGATTTTAGGTCTAATATTATTAGCGATCGTCAGCTCTTTAATTTCAATGGTTAAGTCTTCTATAGCTATTGCTCTACAAAACAATGTCATGCCATTTTTAATTTCTTCTTCTGAAATCAAGGATGACTGATAGTCTTCACAATGAACTTTGCCTTCAACTACTCTACCTTTACATGCGCCACACGCTCCATTTCGGCAACCATAAGGCAGATGAACGCCTGCATCTATAGCAGCTTCTACAATGGTTTGACTTCCTTTGGCTTGAAAGACATGGCCACTTGGTAAAAGTTTTACGGTATAACTCATTATTTTAAAAGCTCATCATCCCGGCGATACTCACCTTCGATCACATCTTCTTCTGACGGATTAATGTTTTGAGAGGAGTTATTTTTAATAGGAATAAGTAACAATATGATTGCAAAAAAATCTGTAATCACGCCTGGAATAATAAATAAGATACCTACAAATAAATTACGTGCGCTTCCAATCATGGCTGCAATTGGATTGCCACCTTGGCTCAGTGCGCCCATAAGCTTTGCAAAAACCAATTGTTTTTCTTCTTTAATTAATCGCCAGCCAAGATAAGCAACTAAAACCATATAAAGAAAAAACCACCACCCATAAAGAGCGCTTAGTTTAAAAATGCCCCATATCTCAACAATTGGGAAGGATAATAAAAGAACAGTAAAAAGTAATCGCATTGGGTTATTCTATTAATTTAGTTAGAATTATATGTAATAAATGATCGTTGTGCTTAAGAGCTTGATTGAATGATACTTAAGGAACGATTTTGTGATGATTCAACTCCAACCAGTCTACTTTATAATTAAAGGGCATTATTCATGTTTAGCCGTATTTTTTCTTTATCAAAAAAAATAACGATCTTATTTGGTTTATTTTTTATCGGCTTACTCATTAACAGCTCAAATGCTAACGAGTCTTTATTCTTAAAAGACAAGAGCGATTTTTTAAAGCCCGACGAAGCCTTTCAATTAACAATTAAGAAAAATCCTCAATCCATTGAGGCGGCCTTCTTTATTGCAAAGGACTATTATCTCTATCGCAATAAATTAAAAGTTGAATTTGATCATGTTCCTCAAAATCAAATACTTTTGCCGACATCTGAGATTAAAACAGACCCGCATTTTGGAAAAACAGAAATTTATCATGGCACTTTAAATGCTTCTATTCCATATGACCCAAATCATCCACCAAAAGAAATAGGTTTCACTTATCAA
Source organism: Methylophilaceae bacterium (assembly GCA_947499625.1). Classification (GTDB taxonomy): domain Bacteria; phylum Pseudomonadota; class Gammaproteobacteria; order Burkholderiales; family Methylophilaceae; genus Methylopumilus. The sequence continues at coordinate 8,408 of CANMPB010000022.1, read as the reverse complement.
GGATGCAGCCAAAAAGGTCTTTGTTATCCTCCCATTACAAAAGGATTTAAGTTCGATAGCATTCAAAACAATAACTCAAGCGCGAGTAACTCTAATTCCGAAGTTGATACGATGCAATATTTATTACAGTCACAACACATTGGCCTTATCTTATTAGGATTTTTTATTGCAGGTCTTTTGCTTTCTTTAACGCCCTGTGTTCTTCCTATGATCCCTATTTTATCGAGTATTATTTTTGCATCACATAAGCGCCTCTCTCATCAAACGCGCTTAAAAGATTTTTTCCTGTCTTTAAGTTATGTAGGTGGCGTTTCTTTTACTTACACCTTGATAGGTATCTTTGCAGGATTATCAGGTAATTTAATTACGACAAGCATTCAAAGTCCTTTGCTCATGATGATCCTTGGTGTCGTTTTTATTCTTTTAGCTCTTTCTATGTTTGATTTATATGCACTCAAATTACCTCACTTCATTGAAAATTTTATTGCAACATCTATCCTTCGCGTAGAGGGTGGTAGATATCTTAATGTGTTTATTATCGGTATGATTTCATCGCTTGTATTGAGTCCTTGCATTGCGCCTCCTCTGGCGGGAGCAATCATTTATATCAATCAATCACGAGATTTTGTCTTAGGCGGCTTAGCTTTATTTACCCTTTCTATTGGCATGAGCATACCGCTTCTTTTCATTGGTATTTTTTCTGATCAATGGCTACCAAAGCGAGGCCATTGGATGATTATTGTTAAAGAACTGATTGGCTTTATCTTAATTGCCATGGGCCTTTTTATTATGAGTCCACTATTCCCTGAAAATTTTGATCAGATTGCTTACAGTGCTTTATTGCTCGCACTCTCTATTTATTTGCTTTTTGCAGCCCGTCGCTTCAAATATAAAGCGATGTCTTGGGTTCATCTGTCAGCTTTTGCAACTCTCATTGCTTCCATTTTACTTTTCGGACTAGCACTTCAAAAAATAAATGTGTCCGATAATGAGAATATTTCTAGTACCACAAAACCTAATCACGTTTCTGTTTTGCCTTTTAGACAAATTCAAAGTCTTGATGATTTATCTCGCGAACTTAATCAGCGCGACAACAAAATGATCGTGCTCGATTTCTATGCGGATTGGTGTGTGTCTTGTAAGGAATACGAAAAACTTACTTTTAGTAATCCAAAGGTCAAAGAACATCTCAGTGAATATAGCTTGCTTCAAGTTGATGTCACTCAAAATAATGCTAAACATAAAGCCCTATTAAAACATTTCAATCTTTACGGGCCGCCAGCCATATTATTTTTTGATAAGCAGCATAACGAATTACGTGCTTTTAGAGTTGTAGGTTACAAGAACGCATCCCAAATGATGGTGCACCTTAAAACGCTTCAACATGAAAATCAATAAAACCAAACTTCATTTAGCAATCTACATGGTTGCCATTATTTTTTTGGGCTTTTCTATTTTTCGCATTTTTTCACTGCCTTCAGAGAAAAACACTTCCTCGACTGCTCCACTATTTTCATCCATGATTAATGACCCTGAAGGCAAGCCTCAAAGTCTCAAACAATTTCAGCATAAAACTATTGTGCTCAATTTTTGGGCAACTTGGTGCGAGCCTTGTCGTGAAGAAATGCCTGAATTATCTAATTTCTATGCTGAGAATAAATCTAAAAACCTCGTGGTAGTAGGTATTGCGATTGATGAGGAAAAGGCCGTGAAATCTTATCTTAAAAATACAAAAGTAACTTACCCTATCTTTGTAGATGAAGATAAAGGGGTTTTTTTGAGTAAAAATTTAGGGAACAGTGAGGGTATCTTGCCTTATACTGTAATCATCAATTCAGATGGTAACGTCCAAAAAACGATTCTCGGTCGCGTAAATAAAGACCAATTGGATGCCATACTCAAGCCTTTATTGCAACCCTCTAAAAGCCTTTAATTTTCCTCAATTTCGTCTAATTTATAGACAAAAAACGTTATTTTCGGCAAAATTAACTCCCATAGATTCAAGAAAAAACGCGACACATGGCAACTAAATCAATCTTAGTTTTGCACGGGCCCAACCTAAACCTTCTGGGTGAGCGTGAGCCTCAGCACTACGGCAAACAGACCTTAGAAGACATCGATCAAGCCTTAAAAACCATAGCATCAGCGAAGTCTATTAAGCTTGAAACTATGCAAAGCAATAGCGAAGGAGACTTAGTAAACAAAATACAGTCGCTTCACAAGGACAAAGTTGATTTTCTAATTATTAATCCGGCAGCTTATACCCACACATCCGTTGCCATGCGTGATGCGCTCTCTGCCGTCAAAGTCCCGTTTATTGAAGTTCATTTATCTAATGTATATGCAAGGGAACCTTTTAGGCATCACTCCTATTTTTCTGATATCGCAGTCGCAGTGATTAGCGGCCTAGGTGCGGATGGTTATATAGCAGCCCTTAATTTTGCAATTAACGCTTAAAGTTTTAAAAAAGAGGTCATTATGGATTTACGCAAACTTAAAAAATTAATCGACTTAGTTGAGGAGTCTGGAATCGCCGAACTTGAACTCACCGAAGGTGAAGAAAAAGTAAAAATCAGTCGGCAACTTATGAATCATGTGCCGCCGATGACGCAATATATACAAGCGCCTCAGCAAATGGGTCATCAACCTCAAATGGCTGCTCCGTCAGATGGGTCCATTTCAGACACTAAGCCTGTTGCAGAAAAAATAGATGGTCATGCAGTGAATTCACCTATGGTGGGAACGTTCTATCGCTCAGCTTCGCCTGATGCTAAAGCTTTTGTCGATGTAGGTTCCGCAGTCACTAAAGGTGACACGCTTTGCATTATTGAAGCTATGAAATTACTGAATGAAATTGAGGCTGACGCTACTGGCACAATTAAGAAGATCTTGCTTGAAAATGGCCAGCCGGTTGAATACGGTGAAACTCTCTTTATTATTGGCTAACTTATTTTATGTTTGAAAAAATACTGATCGCCAATCGCGGCGAAATAGCCCTTAGAGTATTGCGTGCATGTCGTGAGCTTGGGATTAAAACAGTTACCGTCCATTCCGAAGCAGACCGAGATGCAAAATATGTCAAACTGTCTGATGAGTCGGTATGTATTGGGCCGGCGCCTTCCGCACAAAGTTATTTAAATATCCCGGCTGTCATTAGTGCTGCAGAAGTCACTGATGCAGAGGCCATTCACCCTGGTTATGGCTTTTTATCTGAGAACGCAGATTTTGCTGAGCGCGTTCAACAAAGTGGTTTTGTATTTATTGGTCCCCGTCCAGAAACGATTCGCCTCATGGGTGACAAAGTCAGCGCAAAAAATGCCATGAAAGCAGCAGGGGTGCCTTGTGTTCCCGGGTCTGAGGGTGCGCTTCCTGATGAGCCCAAAGAAATAATCGCTATTGCTAAAAAAATTGGTTACCCCATCATTATTAAGGCTGCTGGCGGGGGTGGTGGTAGAGGCATGCGCGTAGTTCACACTGAAGCTGCTTTAATTACCTCAGTCAATATGACCAAACAGGAAGCGCAAGCCGCTTTTGGCAACCCTGTTGTATATATGGAAAAATATTTAGAAAAACCACGCCATATCGAATTTCAGGTGCTTTCTGATGAACATGGTAATGCTGTCTATCTCGGTGAGCGTGATTGCTCACTTCAACGACGTCATCAAAAGATTATTGAAGAAGCCCCCGCGCCTGGTTTGTCACAAAAAATTCGTGAAAAAGTTGGTGAGCGTTGCGCGGAAGCATGCCGAAAAATTAAATATCGTGGTGCCGGTACTTTTGAGTTCTTATATGAAAACAATGAATTTTATTTCATTGAAATGAATACACGATTACAAGTTGAACATCCTGTCACCGAATTTATAACAGGCATTGATATTGTTCAACAACAAATCAAGATTGCTTCTGGTGAAAAATTACCTTTTAAACAAAAAGATATCGTCATTAAAGGCCATGCAATTGAATGTCGAATTAATGCAGAAGATCCTTATAACTTTTTACCTTCGCCTGGAAAAGTCACTTCATTCCATATGCCTGGAGGCCCGGGTGTGCGAGTAGATACTCATACCTACGCGGGTTACACCGTACCTTCCAATTATGACTCCATGATTGGTAAATTAATTACTTACGGTGATACCCGCCATCAGGCGATAGCGAGAATGCGCGTTGCTTTATCTGAAATGGTAGTCGAAGGTATTAAAACAAATATTCCTCTTCACAAAGACCTCATGGCTGATCTTGCATTTAACAATGGCGGCGTCAGCATTCATTATCTAGAAAAAAAACTCGGCATACAAAAAAAATAAAATGGCCTCTTGGATTAATCTTAAAATCCGAGCAACTGCAGCATATGCACATATCATCAGCGATGCTTTAATCGATCTCGGCGCGCTTTCATCTTCTATCGAAGACTCTTATCTTAATAGCAAAAATGAAGAAGCACTTTTTGGTGAGCCTAATATACCGAGCAAGACAATATGGCAAGACAATATGGTTGAATCTCTTTTTGATCACTCTGTATCCATCGACACTATTATCAATAAACTGAAAACCATGACCGGTTTATCCAATATTGAATACACGCTTGAATCTGTGGAAGAACAAAATTGGGTTGCCTTAACTCAATCACAATTCAAACCTATCTGCATTTTTGATAAGCTTTGGATTGTTCCAAGCTGGCATACCACTCCCAATCCCGATGCCATCAATATTATCTTAGATCCTGGGTTAGCCTTTGGTACAGGAAGTCACCCTACAACACATCTATGTTTAGAGTGGCTTATTAAAGAAGTAAATATTACTAGTCGCGTTTTAGATTACGGGTGTGGTTCGGGCATTTTGTCTATTGCAGCAAAAAAATGTGGTGCAATAGAAGTGACAGGTGTTGATATTGATCCACAAGCCATTATTGCAAGCACACATAATGCAAAAGAAAATCATGTCGATATTCAATTTTACAATTCGGAATCGCCACTAATTTTTGAAGCCAACCTTGTGGTTGCAAATATTTTATCAAGCGCGTTATCTGTTCTGGCACCCATCATAGCAAATGCTTGTAAGTCTCAAGGGAAAATTGCGTTATCTGGCATACTGAAAGAACAAGTCGAAATGTTGACTGAAATATACGGCGCATGGTTTAATTTAAACGAACCTGTTGAGCGCGAAGGCTGGATTTTGCTGTCAGGCACTAAAAAAAGTATTTCCTAAATTTTTTAATTCGTTTATGATGCAAATTCCTCTTAATAAAAAGGATAGTAAATGAAAACGAATGTTCAAGGTTTAGAAAGAGTAGTTCGTATTGCTGTTGGCGCTGCTATATTAGGTCAAGCAATTGGTGGTTACTCTGTTTTTGATTATGGTATTGCTGATGAAATCGTTGGTGTTGTGTTATTAGGCACTGGTGTTTTAGGTTCATGCCCATTCAAATCTGTTTTAGGTCTTGGTTCTAAGAGTGCTCCTGCAAGATCACCTGCTGCAAAAAAACCAGCTGCTAGACGTAAACCAGCTCGTAAAGTTGCTGCAAAAAAACCAGCTAAACGTAAAGCGGCTCCAAAAAGAAGTCGCGCGGCTCGTTAATCGCTTATCCATGTTTAAGAAGCGTTACATATAAATAGCGCTTCTTATATCATTTCAATCGTATCTGTTTTAATCAATCGTATGGCTTCTGAGATTTTTTCTACGGCTTTCATTCGTACAAAACTTTTTCGATAAGCAATGGCAATCGTTCGTGAAGGAATGGGTTTAATAAAAGGAATGACTTTTATTAAATGATTTTGATAGCGATCTGATGTTGCACTTTTCGGCAACACGGTAATGCCTAAGTTCGATGCCACCATATTACGAATCGTTTCAAGTGAATTGCCTTGAAGCACCTCCCCTTTTTTAGATAAATCTGGGCATGATTCAACCACTTGTAAACTAAAGCAATGTCCGCTATTTAAAAGTAAAACTTTTTCGTCGCTTAATTCTTTTGGATGAATGTTTTTTCGTGTTGCCCAAGGATGGTTATTAGGAACAACCACGACAAATTCTTCTTTATAAAGTGGTAAGACATGTATACCTGGAATATTAAATGGTAATGCCACAATCGCTGCGTCAATTTGTCCGTTTTTCAATTGTAGCTGGAGGCTCGCAGTAATATTTTCTTCAACCTCTAGCGGCATTTTTGGAGTAATTTTTCTTAAGATAGGAATAACCTGCGGTAACAAGTACGGGCCGACAGAATGAATCATGCCAACTTTAATAAATCCGTCTAAGGGGTCACCGCCAGATTTAGCGAATGATTTTATCTTTTCAACTTGCTCTAAAATAATATTGGCTTGCTCAACAATTTTTTCGCCAATTTCAGTGATAGTAACTTCGGTGCGATTTCTCTCGAACAATGAAACATTAAGTTCTTCTTCTAATTTTTTAATTGCTAAACTTAATGCAGGCTGACTCACAAAACATTTGTTTGCGGCACGTCTAAAATTTTTCTCTTTTGCCACGGCTACCACAAATCTTAATTCACTTAGCGTCATAAATTAATCAAACTAAATATCGAGATTACTTGCTCCTAATGCATTATTTTCAATAAATGCACGTCTCGGCTCTACTTGGTCTCCCATGAGCGTTGAGAATATTTCATCCGCTGAAATAGCATCATCAATTTGGACTTTGAGTAATCGGCGCACGCTAGGATCCATCGTTGTTTCCCAAAGCTGTTCTGGATTCATTTCACCCAAACCTTTATAGCGCTGAATATTTAAGTTATGTTTTGCTTCTCCCAACAGCCAGTCAAGCGCTTCTTTGAAATTAGAAATGGATTCTGATTTTTCTCCGCGATAAATTACAGCACCCTCACCCACAAGGCCATCTAACATTTGTGATGTTTTTAATAGTTGTTGGTAATCGCCACTCGACAAAAATAATTCATCAATAACACAACTTTCTAAATTGCCATGAACAAATTTATGCACGGCTAGCTTATAAGATTTTGTTTCTTCATCGAGCGACACGATCACTTCTGATTTTTCTGTGCTCTTATTGATGAGGCGCTCTCTTATCGCGTGTGCTACTTTTTCAACCTTAGCCTCACTTGTTAAATCTATAGCGCCAACATGAAGAATCGCGCGTAATACAGCTTCGTCATAATGGGGGGCGATACGACGAATGACCGCCTCAGTTAATACCATTTGTCTTGCAATTTCTCCCAGCGCATCACCTGTTAGACTGTTGCCAGCTTTTTTAGTAAGTAAAGTTGCATCTTTAATGGCTGATTCAAGTAAGTATTGATCAAGCTCTTGTTCGTCTTTTAGATATTGCTCGTGCTTGCCTTGTTTCACCTTAAAGAGAGGGGGCTGTGCAATATAAATATGTCCTCGCTCTACCAGCTCTGGCATTTGACGATAGAAGAATGTTAATAGCAGCGTGCGAATGTGAGCGCCGTCGACGTCAGCGTCAGTCATAATAATAATACGGTGATAGCGAAGTTTCTCAACATTAAAATCATCCTTGCCAATTCCGGTTCCTAGGGCAGTAATTAAGGTTGCAATTTCTTGTGAAGATAATAATTTATCAAAACGCGCTTTCTCCACATTTAGAATTTTTCCTTTTAATGGCAGGATCGCTTGATTTTTACGATCACGGCCTTGCTTTGCTGAGCCTCCGGCAGAGTCACCCTCGACCAAGTAAATTTCGCACAATGACGGATCTTTTTCTTGGCAATCCGCCAATTTGCCAGGAAGTCCCATCGAGTCCATAACGCCTTTGCGTCTTGTCATATCGCGAGCTTTACGAGCTGCCTCTCTGGCGCGAGCTGCATCAATAATTTTATTACAAATAATTTTTGCGTCTGCTGGGTTTTCGGCTAAGAAGTCAGCGAGCTTTGATGCAACGACGTCAGACACTACCGGTTGCACTTCACTTGAAACCAATTTATCTTTTGTTTGTGAAGAAAATTTAGGTTCTGGAACTTTCACTGACAGAATACAAGCGAGGCCTTCTCGCATGTCATCACCTGTTGTTTCTACTTTGGCTTTTTTAGCGAGTTCATTTTGTTCAATAAAATTGTTAAGTGTTCTTGTCATCGCCGTGCGAAGGCCTGTTAAGTGTGTGCCCCCATCTCTTTGAGGAATATTATTTGTAAAGCACTGAACGTTTTCGCCATATGAATCATTCCACTGCATCGACACTTCAACGCTGATCCCCTCTTTTTCGCCAATCGCATGAAATGGTTTTTTATGAAGCACGGATTTAGATCGATTCATGTACTCCACAAAACCTTGAACGCCACCTGAATACGCAAAGTTTTCTGATTTGTTATTTCTTTGGTCTATTAACTCCATTTTGACGCCGTTATTAAGAAATGATAATTCGCGTATACGTTTAGCTAGAATTTCATAATGAAAATCTATATTGGTAAATGTTTC
>CANMPB010000021.1 GCA_947499625.1 Methylophilaceae bacterium | reverse complement strand
GATAACAGAATTGCTGGGTCTAAATTGCCCTGCAGAGCGACTTGATTTCCTACTTTTTGTTTCGCCATACTTATATCCGTTTGCCAATCGAGGCCTAACGCATCCGATCCTGCGGTTAACTGATCTTCTAACCATAGACCACCACCTTTAGTGAACATGATCGATGGAATTTTTTTGTTCGTCATCATTTTTAAATTAGACAAAATCACTTTCATATAAGGCAATGAAAATTCTAAATAGCCTTGATGAGATAACGCACCCCCCCATGAATCAAAAATCATAATCGTATCCACACCGGCTTCAATTTGAGCATGTAAATATTGCGTGACTGCTTCTGTCGTAGTTTTTAATATGTGATGAAGTAAATCAGGACGGCTATAGGCCATTTTTTTTATCGTTAAAAAATCTGTGCCGCCTTGACCTTCAACCATATAAGTCGCCAACGTCCACGGACTTCCTGCAAATCCAATCAAAGGGAGTCTGCCTTGTAATGCCTTTTTAATTTGCGACACGGCATCGATCACATACTTCAAATCTTTACCTATATCGGGTATTTTTAATTTCTGAATATCATTTTCTTCTCTTAACGGTCTTTCAAATTTAGGCCCTTCGCCAGCCGAAAAATATAAACCCAATCCCATCGCATCGGGGATCGTCAAAATATCTGAAAATAAAATGGAAGCATCAAGTAGTGGGTAACGATCGAGTGGCTGCAATGTGACTTCAGTGGCTAGATTTGGATTTTTACAAAGACTTAAAAAATCACCGGCTTTTTTTCGTGTCGCACGATACTCAGGTAAATAACGACCGGCCTGACGCATCATCCATACAGGTGTATAAGGTGTAGGTTGTCGATGAAGTGCTTTTAGGAAGGTATCGTTTTGAAGTTGTATCATAGATGATTTTAAAACTTAAATATTAAGTTTTAAAGATTAACGCGGGAGGGTAGATGTTCCCATCAAGAATTCATCTACTGCGCGAGCACATTGACGTCCTTCGCGAATTGCCCAAACAATAAGTGATTGGCCACGACGGATGTCGCCTGCTGCAAATACTTTAGCTTTAGATGTAATGTAAGCCTCCTTACCTTCTGTCGTTGCTTTCACATTACCGCGTTGATCTTTATCTACACCAAAGAGATCTAACATCTTTTGTTGTGGGCTTACAAAACCCATAGCAAGCAACACAAGATCAGCTTGCAATGTGAATTCTGAGTTCGGAACTTCCACCATCTTGCCGTCTTTCCATTCGACACGCGCTGCAACAATTCCTTTAACTTGCCCATTTTCACCTACAAAACATTTTGTCGTAACTGACCAATCACGCTCACAACCTTCTTCATGCGAGCTTGATGTGCGAAGTTTCAACGGCCAATTAGGCCAAACAAGTTCTTTATTTTCATGCACTGGGGGTTGTGGCATCAATTCAAATTGTGAAACTGATGTTGCATGATGACGATTTGATGTGCCCACACAATCAGAACCTGTGTCCCCTCCACCAATGACGACCACATGTTTACCTGTCGCTAAAATTTGGTGAGTGAGTTTATCCCCTGCGACCACTTTATTTTGAAGTGGTAAAAAATCCATTGCAAACATGACACCGTTTAATTCACGTCCAGGTACCGGGAGGTCACGCGGATGCTCAGCACCGCCAGCTAAAATGACTGCATCATAATTATTTGTAAGTTCTTCAGGCTTCACATTTTCACCAATGTTTTGATTCACCTTGAAAACAACGCCTTCAGCTTCCATTTGTTTCATTCGGCGATCGATGTGTGTTTTTTCCATTTTAAAGTCAGGGATACCGTAACGAAGCAGACCGCCAATACGATCATTTTTTTCATACACGGTCACTGCATGTCCGACGCGAGCAAGTTGTTGTGCTGCTGCCATGCCTGCTGGACCGGAACCCACAATGGCAATTTTTTTATTGGTTTTATATGTGGGAATTAAAGGTTTTACCCAATTATTTTCCCAAGCCTTGTCAATAATGGCATGTTCAATCGATTTAATACCCACCGCATCATCATTAATATTTAGTGTACAAGCGGCTTCACATGGAGCCGGGCAAAGACGGCCCGTAAATTCAGGGAAGTTATTTGTAGAATGCAATACATCAATTGCGTTTTTCCAGTCTTGGTTATAAACCAAATCATTCCAATCTGGAATGATGTTATTAACTGGGCAGCCTGTCATACAAAATGGAATACCACAATCCATACAGCGTGCGCCCTGATTCTTTGCTTCATCATCCGTTAAATGCAGTACAAATTCTTTGTAATTTTTTAAACGTTCTTGTGGTGGTATGTTTTGTTCGCTGATGCGATCAAATTCCATGAAGCCTGTCACTTTACCCATTAAGCTGCTTCCTTTGTCATGGCTAGATGCATTTCATTTAATGCGCGCTTATATTCATTTGGCATGACTTTAATAAATTGAGTTCTTGTTTTATCCCAATGGTCTAAAATCATTTTGGCGCGCTCACTTTGTGTATATGTCAGATGTTTTTCAATAAGCGTTTTTAAAATAACTTCGTCAGGCTGATTTAAATGCAGCGCTACTTTTTTTTGTGATTGTTGTGGCTCTAATTTTTCTAATGACACCATCGATGTATTACAACGTTTTGCAAATAATCCGTCTTCGTCGTATACATAAGCAACGCCACCAGACATACCCGCTGCAAAATTTTGTCCGGTGTTGCCTAACACGACGACTGTTCCGCCCGTCATATATTCACATCCATGATTTCCTACACCTTCAACCACTGCAGATGCCCCTGAATTTCTTACACAGAAACGCTCGCCTGCAACACCGCTGAAATAGCTTTCCCCTGTGGTAGCCCCATACATCACAGTGTTACCGACAATAATATTTTCATGTGGTTTCGCTTTAAATGCTTTCGGAGGTTTAATCACGACACGTCCGCCACATAAACCTTTAGCTACATAGTCATTGCCTTCGCCAATAAGTTCCATAGAAATGCCTTGTGCTAAGAATGCTGCAAAACTCTGTCCAGCGGAACCATTGAGAGTAATTTGAATGGTGTCTTGCGGCAAGCCTTGATGGCCAAAACGTTTTGCAATTTCATGCGACAACATGGTGCCCACAGTTCGATTTGTATTCGTAATCGGTAAATTAATCGATACTTTTTCACGTTTCTCTAATGCGGGTTTTGATAATTTAATAAGTGCATTATCAAGCGCGTGTTCAAGACCATGTGATTGTTCTTCAGTGTTGCGACGTGACACTTCTTTTTCGATATTAGGCAAGAAAAAGATTTTACTAAAATCAAGTCCATGAATTTTCCAATGAAGAATACCTTCTTGTGTATCAAGTAAATCTGCGCGACCAATGAGATCATTAAATTTACTAATGCCGAGGGAGGACATAAGCTCTCTTACCTCTTCAGCCACAAAGAAGAAATAATTCACAACATGTTCAGGTTGACCCGTAAAACGTTTACGTAATTCTGGATCTTGTGTTGCAACACCCACAGGGCAGGTGTTTAAATGGCACTTACGCATCATGATACAACCTTGCACCACTAAAGGTGCTGTTGCAAAACCAAATTCATCAGCACCGAGCAATGCACCAATGACTACATCACGACCTGTTTTCATTTGTCCATCGACTTGCACAATGACGCGTCCGCGCAATCGATTAAGCACTAACGTTTGCTGTGTTTCAGCTAAGCCAATTTCCCAAGGTGTGCCTGCATGTTTAAGCGATGAAATAGGTGATGCACCTGTACCGCCATCATGTCCTGCAATCACAATGTGATCGGATTTGGCTTTTGCCACGCCTGCTGCTACTGTGCCTACGCCTGTTTCAGAAACAAGCTTGACTGAGATGCTCGCACTTGGGTTGGCATTTTTTAAATCATGAATCAATTGTGCTAAATCTTCAATTGAATAAATATCGTGATGCGGTGGTGGAGAAATAAGACCTACACCAGGAACAGAAAAACGAAGTTTTGCAATATAAGGGCTTACTTTGTAACCTGGAAGTTGTCCGCCTTCACCAGGTTTAGCACCTTGTGCCATTTTAATTTGAATTTGGTCAGCAGAACTTAAATATTCTGCCGTCACACCAAAGCGACCTGAGGCCACTTGTTTAATGCGTGAACGCAGTGAATCACCTTTTTTAAGTTTGATATCACTCTCAATTAAATGAAGACCGATGACGTTGGCTAACGTATTATCTTTGTCTAAAGTCAAGAAACGTTTCGCATCTTCGCCACCTTCGCCTGTATTCGATTTTCCACCTATGCGATTCATAGCAATCGCTAAAGTGGTATGCGCTTCCGTTGAAATTGAACCCAATGACATCGCTCCCGTTACAAAACGTTTGACGATTTCTTTAGCGGGCTCCACTTCGTCTAATGCAATGGCTTGATTGATTGTTTTAAATTTAAATAAACCACGCAAAGTCATTTGACGTTTCGTTTGATTATTAATCAGCGCTGCATATTCTTTATATGTCGTATATTGATTGGTACGTGTTGCGTGTTGTAATTTAGCAATGGAGTCTGGTGTCCACATATGTTCTTCGCCTCTGACTCTAAATGCATATTCACCACCGGCATCTAATGCATTAGCTAATACAGGATCGCTACCAAAAGCAGATTGGTGGATACGCATAGTTTCTTCTGCAATTTCTTCAATCCCAATACCTTCAATATTAGTCACTGTGCCTTTAAAGTAAGTGTTGATCAGTTGGGAGTTGAGTCCTACTGCTTCAAAAATTTGCGCACCACAATAAGATTGATAGGTTGAAATACCCATCTTAGACATGACTTTGTAAAGACCTTTGCCAATCGATTTAATAAAATTCTTGTGGGCGAGAGCGTGATCAGTGGTCATAGCATTCATGGATTCATATGCCAGCCACGGGCAAATCGCCTCCGCACCATAACCACCTAGAAGTGCGAAGTGATGAACTTCGCGTGCAGAACCTGTGTCGACCACTAAACCTGTATTGGTCCGAACACCTTCATGCACTAAATGTTGATGGGTAGCTGAAGTCGCTAACAATGCTGGAATGGCCATTCGATCTTTGGATTGATTGCGGTCAGATAAGATCAGAATGTTGTAACCATCCTTCACCGCTTTATGTGCATCTTGGCGAAGTGTATCGATCGCTTTTTTCATGCCATATGCATCGTCTTTTTTAAGACCTTTCACATCGTATGTGATATCAAGGACTAAAGATTTGTAGGCGTCTTTTGTGAGCTTAGAAATATTTTTTAACTGTGTTAAATCGTCGAGTGTTAAAACGGGCTGACTTGTTTCAAGACGTGTCGTTGGTTTTGTTTCTTCCACCGCTAGTAAATTAGGTTTCGGTCCAATGAATGTCACAAGGGACATCACAAGCTCTTCGCGAATAGGATCAATCGGTGGATTAGTGACTTGTGCAAAGAGTTGTTTGAAGTAGTTATAGATAATTTTTGGTTTTTTAGATAACACAGGAAGCGCTGCATCATTACCCATCGAACCTGCATTTTCTTCACCATTTGCAATCATCGGAGCTAAAATAAATTTAATATCTTCTTGTGTGTAGCCAAAACTTTGTTGTGTATCGAGAAGTGTTTCTTTAAGTTCAGCCTTACTATTTGTTTTTGGGAAGTCGCCTAAGAAATAACGTGAGCTATCAATCCACTGGCGATAAGGTTTGTGTGTCGCAAGTTCTTTTTTCACTTCTTCATCATCAATGATGCGACCTTTTTCCATATCAATCAGAAGCATTTTGCCTGGTTGCAAACGCCACTTCTTAATAATTTTTTCTTCTGGGAATTGCAGCACACCCATTTCAGATGCCATCATCACGAGACCATCATCCGTCATTAAATAACGCGCGGGGCGAAGTCCATTTCGGTCTAACGTGGCACCAATCATTCGGCCATCCGTAAATGCAACAGCCGCTGGGCCATCCCATGGCTCCATCAGTGCAGCATGATATTCATAGAATGCACGGCGATCTTCATCCATCATAGGATTACCCGACCATGCTTCAGGGATTAACATCATCATCGCGTGTGGCAGACTGTAACCGCCTGCGACTAACAGCTCTAAACAATTATCAAAACATGCAGAGTCTGATTGGCCTTCGACAATGAGTGGCCACAACTTTTCTAAGTCATCACCCAATAATGCGGATTGCATACTTTCATGACGTGCACGCATCCAATTGACATTACCTTGTACCGTATTAATTTCACCGTTGTGCGCAATCATTCTAAATGGATGTGCTAAATCCCACGCGGGGAATGTATTCGTTGAGAAACGTTGATGCACTAAAGCCAACGCCGATGTGACACGTGCATCTTTTAAATCTGGGTAATAAGTATCCACTTCATTGGCAAGTAACATGCCTTTATACACAATCGTGCGACTTGAAAGAGATGGAATATAAAACTGGACAGGATCATCGAGCCCTAATTTTTTAACGCTATGTTCAATGCGTTTACGAATGACAAAAAGTTTTCGTTCGAAATGATTTTGATCTTGTATATCTTTACCTTGACCAACGATGACTTGTTTGATTTTAGGTTCTACGGCTTTCGCAGCTTCTGCGATATTGGAATTGTTTGTCGGCACATCACGCCAAGCTAAAAATGTTTGGCCTTCTTCTTTGATAATGTCAGTGATGATTTTTTCACATTGAGTACGATACGTATTTGATTGTGGCAAGAAAATAAGACCACATGCGTATTGGCCAGAAACGGGTAAATCAATAGATAATTTTCTTGCCTCATCCCGAATGAGGCCGTCTGGCATTTGAATAAGGATGCCGGCACCATCACCTAATTTTGGATCATAACCTGTCGCGCCACGATGCGTTAAGTTGGTTAAGATCTGAAGACCTTGCGCCACAATCGTGTGACTTTTTGTGCCATGGATATTCGCGACAAAACCGACACCACAGGCGTCATGCTCGTTTTTAGGGTTATAGAGACCTTGTTGCTCAGGTCTTTCGAATTGAGTCATAAACTACATTAAAAAGATTAAACGGAATCTTCAATAATAAAGCCTAACGCCGTGTAATTCAACAATTATTGAGCTTATTTAAGGACTTGAAAGACTTCTTTTGCGGCTTCGATCGTTTGATGGATATCCTCATCTGTATGGGCGATGGATACGAAGCCTGCCTCAAATGCGGAAGGGCCGAAGTAGAATCCGGAAGTTAACATGTGATGGAAGAATTGATTGAACTGTTCTTTATTGCTTTTCATGATTTCATCAAAGCTTGTGGGCGCTTTTTCACTAAAGTAAATACCAAACATACCGCCTACTGATTGCGCGCTGAATTTAACATGCAAATCATGTGCAGCTTTTGTTAAACCATCTACGAGTGATTTGGTTTTCTTAGTTAATTCTTCATAAAAATTTGGTGCTTGCACGAGTTTTAATGTCGCAAGTCCTGCTGCAACTGCCACAGGGTTTCCAGACAACGTACCTGCTTGGTATACAGCGCCTATAGGTGCTAAACATTGCATAATATCGCGTCGTCCGCCAAAAGCACCGACGGGTAAACCGCCACCAATGACTTTACCAAGTGTCGTCAAATCAGGCTTAACACCATAGAGCGCTTGAGCGCCACCTATATGCACTCTAAAGCCTGTCATCACTTCATCAAAAATAAGTACCGCACCATGTTTAGTACATAATTCACGGAGTGTTTTTAAAAATTCGATGTTGGGAATAATGAGATTCATATTGCCTACGACGGGCTCAATAATCACAGTCGCAATCGTGTCACCTTTTTCTTTAAAGAGTGTTTTTAAAGCTTCCACATCGTTATAAGGTAACGTTAATGTATGTTTTGCGACATCCTCTGGAACGCCAGCGGAACTTGGCTCTCCAAAGGTTAAGAGTCCTGAACCTGCTTTAACTAATAGTGCATCTGCATGACCGTGATAACAGCCTTCGAATTTCACTAAAGTATCTCGCTTGGTGAATCCGCGTGCGACACGAATCGCACTCATCGTGGCTTCCGTGCCTGAACTCACGAGTCTCACTTGTTCAATACTAGGGACAAATTTGACAAGTAATTCCGCCATCTCGAGCTCTCGTTTTGTGGGAGCGCCAAATGACAAACTATCGAATGAAGCTTCTTGAACCGCTTTTAAGACTTGCGGGTGCGCATGGCCTAATATCATGGGGCCCCAGGAATTGATGTAGTCAATATATTCGCGCCCATCCTCATCCCATAATTTGCTACCCAAACCTTTTTTGAAAAAAATTGGCGTACCACCGACAGACTTAAATGCACGTACGGGAGAATTGACGCCGCCTGGGATGACTTTTTGTGAGCGTTCAAATAGCGTTTTATTTTGACTCATATTGATTTAATGAAACATCTTTAAAAATGTTTCTGCGGTTTCCTTAATGGTTTTAGCCTCAAAAAGACTGGTAATGACAGCGATCGCATCAACACCTGCCTCAATCACATCATGAGCATTATTCACGGTGATGCCTCCAATTGCAACGATGGGGATATGAATCTCACGTTTTGCTTCTCTTAAAAGCGCTAAAGTGGCTCTCGGAGCATTGGGTTTTGTGGGAGTGGGGAACACAGCCCCAAAAGCGACGTAAGTTGCCCCCTCTTTTTGAGCCTGTTTTGCACGGTCTAATTGGTCATAACATGAGCTTCCAATGATGGCATCTTCGCCTAAAATGCGCCTAACTTCGGCGATATTGTCATCATTTTCACCTAAATGAACACCATCTGCTTCCAAAATACGGCACATCTCGACATCATCATTCACAATGCAAGGTACGCCATATTCTCGACAAAGACGTAAAATAGCAGCACATTGCTGTATTTTAACGGCACGATCCAGTATTTTACTGCGATATTGCACCATAAAAGCGCCGCCTTCGATGACTAATTGCGTTTTATGGACAAGTATATTTAAGTCAGCCATATCAGGGGTTATGGCGTATAAACCTTTAATGATGGATGAATCGCGCATATTCCAATTCATCATCATGAGCCCAAAAGAGTCGATCTGGAACAAATTGGCCCATACCAGGCTTATACCCATGCTTTAAAGACTGCCAAGTAAAGCGCTGTCCTTCTTGTATCGCTTCTTCTAATGTGGAACCTAATGCCATACAACCAGCGATGGCTGAAGCTAAAGTACAACCTGAACCATGATAGCTACCCACTAATCTTTCCCAGTTGTAACTCTTCACTTTGCCATGCTCGTTATATAAAGTGTTAATCACTTCGGTCGTCACTTCATGGGTGCCTGTAATTAAAGCCAATTGGCAACCCGTATTAAGCAGTCGCTCCGCACATTCATCTAAACTCGCTTCACCAAAATCATCACTATCTTTAAATGCTAAGCGTCTTGCTTCAATGCTATTCGGTGTAATAAGTGTTGCTTGGGATAACAATAAGTCTGACATCGCATTAATCATTTCATCGGTGACTAATGCATCGCCTCGACCTGAGGCTAACACAGGATCGATGATGAGCGGGATTGAGGGATAGTCCGCCACAATTTCGGCAATCATCGCGATCGTTTCCACACTACCTAATAAACCTAATTTAAATGCGGAGACTTCCATGTCCTCTAATAAAGTGCGTGCTTGATCATTCACCCAATCTGCATCGAAAGCCATCATGCTATCAACGCCTGATGTATCTTGCACGGTAATAGCGGTTGTGACAGATAAAGGATGGCAACCTAAACTAGCTAAAGTTAAAACGTCAGCTTGCAGTCCAGCACCGCCTGTCGGATCGGTTGCTGAAAATGTCATAACGCATGGAGGATTTTTTTTCACTTTTATTTATTCTTTAAACTGAGTTTTTTAACATGCTCTTTTATATGATGAGATTTTATTTGAGCTTGAAGTCGCGATAGAAGTTCTCGTGGGGAGCAATGACTTCTAAATAAATAAGGTATACACGATCTTCAATAGTATATCCGAGAAGATAGAGTTGATTTTGACTGTAAAACTTATAAACAAAAAGGCTCGATAAATCACCTTTTTTTCGTTCGCCAATGGTAGGGGTTTTTGCTATTTGAGCGACGGCTTTATCAACATCTTCTATAACATTACTATGGAGCTTTTTGTATTGACGAATGAATCGTCTTTTTTGTAAAACTTTATACGCCATTATTTATTTTTACGAAGAGGCACAAAAGGCACAGCATCATCTATAGGCTCAGCCATAGAGACTAAAGATGCAGCAATAAAGTCTGCGGGTAAATCGGGGTTATCTAAAGCTGCACGGCCCACTTTTGCCCAAAACTCAATTTGTCCAGAAATTGTGCGATGCTCAGCTTTAGCTTGATCTCGCGCGGAAATATATAAGTCTTCTTCAATACGAACTGGCATGCCCATAGTTATTCCTCTAAATTTACTACAAAAGTAGTATTTATTATAAGTTGAATAATTCTCTATTGCAAGCGTCTTGTTACTGGACGCTTAACGATTGCAGCATAAAATTAATACCTGTGATATCTAAAATTCAAGTGGATCCACATCCACCACCCATTTAACCTTTTGACCTAATTTATTTTCACGTAAATAAGGCACCCAGTCATCTAAAAGTTTCTGTAAAGCTCCGCGTGAAGTCGCTTGTAAAACAAGTTGCGCGCGTTCCATACCTTTTAAGCGCTCCATGATAGGACGCACCGGATGATACACGGTCACCTGATTACTTAAC
>CANMPB010000020.1 GCA_947499625.1 Methylophilaceae bacterium | reverse complement strand
TTTTATTGCCAGGTACAAAAATATCAGTATCGATTCCAGTCGGAACAGAAATGGTGGGGATGCGAACAAATTTATCTTGAGTTAAATCATTTTTTATAGATTCACTCGTTGTCATGATTGATTCACAACCATTGTTATAAAGCCATCTGGAAGATATATTTCTATGAACATGAGTACTTATATGTCTTGTTCTTACAATTACCGGTTTTATATTTAAGGTTAACCGAGCTAAAGCTGAAAGCCAATGATCAGTGCTTGAATGGCAAGAAATAACGTCTGGATTTACTTCCTTAATAAGTTTTCTTAAAGAGAGTAAATGAGTAATTCTCTTTTTTTGAAGTTTAATGCCTTCGCACCTTACCCCATAAAGATGCGCTCGCTTAGCAATCAAACTACTTTTATCTGCTGCGATAATGACTTCATGCCCATATTTAGAAAATATCTTTGCTTCAGTGAGGACTCGAATTTCTTGACCACCCCAGCCCAATGAAGACTCTGTGTGTAAAACTTTAATTTTCTTTTTATTTAGTAATTCATTGTACAAATCAAGCCATTCTTTATTCTTAAGTTTTAAGTCAAAGACTTTGGCTGCCTTTAAAGCATTTTTTGAAAAAAACTTTCTTTTTTCCCAGGCTTTCATTAAAGCATCCGCAATACTATATTTATCTTTCTCGCAAATGACGCCAGCAAAATTCTTTTCAATGTGAGGGGCTAAGCCAACATCTTTTGTTAGGACAATAGGAAGTGCGGAACATAACGCCTCAAGAGCTGCATTAGGAAGGCTGTCATACAAAGAGGGGAGGCAAAATATATCAGACGCATCTAAATATTTTTGGATATCATCCTGAGGTCCGGTAATAAGTATGTTGTGCCCGCGGGCAAGATCTCTTAGTTGTTCGATTTTCTTATCTTGACCAACAATAATGGCTTGAAATTTGGGAAGCAATTTAATAGCCTCAACAAGCTCAAAGGTACCTTTCCTTTCAAACCCTGATCCCACAAAAAGAACGACAGGCAATGCTGGATCAAGCGCTAACTTTTTCTTGGATGCTACTTTTTTTGAAGCCGATGCCGGATGAAATGATTTAATATTGATTCCATTTTCAATCACTCTTATGCGTGATTGGGGTACTTTGTAGTATTCAGATAATTCATTTTTAACGAGCTCGCTATTTGCGACATAAAAAAGATTGGTATCTTCGGACATCTCTTTTTCGATACGAATAATTTTTTGGTGGTAGGGGTCAATGTTAAGCCACATCTTTTTGTACCAAGGGCTAATATTCTTAATTCTATCGACCCAGGCTGCATGGATGCCGTCACCTAGTCTATAAATATCAACTCCCGTTAATCTTTCGTGTGATTGAATAAGATCAAAATGATTTGTGGCAATGATTCTTTTAACAGAACCTTGGAAACTTAAAAATCTAGAAAATCTAAAAAATCCTCTAGATTTTGCTTCTAGCCATGGGATATCTTTTGAGCGATTAGCATTTCTTTTCCATTGCTCAGAAATAATAAAAAATTTAATACCGAGCGTACTCAAACTTGATGAGGTTCTTAGAATAAAATTTTCTGCACCACCAAATGGCGTGAACTTTCTTCTAATGATTGCTATTTTCATTATGACGATGTCGTATGTGAAATTTTAATTATACGTGATTGAGATATCATGCTATGGCTGCATTCAATTTTTTGACTAAATCGTTTATCTTTTTTTCATTCATTTTTAAATGATTTTTATAAGTAATTAAGAATGTATCTTCAGCGCGTGATCCTAGTGTATTTATTTTTGCGTGATTAATAGATATTTCTTCTTTTGATAATTGTTCAGATATAAGACTTAAGAGACCGTTTCTATCATCTGTAATAACCTCTAATTGGTATATAGGTGATTGTTCAATTTGTAGAATAGAAATTTTTGTATCAAATATATGGTGAGTAGCTTGTCGGCTTCGTTCAGATAGTTTTATTGCCTTACTTTCCGTCTCTTCTTCTAATCGACTAGTTAATTCTTTTTCTATAAATTTAAATAGACCTTCATAACTTACTGATTTTGGATTGGCATCAAGGAGGTCAAAAAGATTAAGGGCATAATCATGTTGCGTCGTAAATATTTTGGCTGCTACTACGTTATATCCAATTTCATCAAAAAAACGACATGTTTTATTAAAAATGCGTGCTGAATTTTTTTGGTAAATAAGAACTTCAATACCTTCCCCATTTGGGCGATGCCTTACTCGAATGATCGGCTTTTTAGGTGCTGTATGTGAAAATAAAAGTCTTGTCTGCCAAGCAATTTCTTCTTCCGTGTATTTATAAAAATAGTTTTCACCAAGGCTTTTCCAAAGGATTTTGTAATGATGACTTCTAATATTATAGGTTTCTAAAATAGATGCTGCTCTTACTTTGCGTTTTGTAATTGAATCTGCATGAGATAGATTATCTTGCGCTAAATAATTTAATGTATATTGAAAAAGATTTTTAAGGAGTGTCGCTTTCCACTGATTCCAGATATATGGACTTGTAGCTCTTATGTCTGCCACTGTTAAAAGATAAAGTGAGATCAAGTTTTCTTTACTTATGACTTTTTCTGCAAATACCTGAATCACTTTGGGGTCTGACAAATCTAATTTTTGTGCTGTATGAGACATAATGAGATGAGATTTGACGAGCCACTTGATAAGTGATTGATCATTCACTGGCAAATGGTTCAGTTTAGAAAATGCCTCGACATCTTTCGCTCCTAATTCAGAATGGTCGCCACCACGACCTTTTGCAATATCATGAAAAAGGGCTGCTAGATATAAAATATGTTTCTGCGTGTAGTCCTTAAATAAGTTATAGCAGTCAGGGAATTCATGTTTCAATTCTTCTTTAGAAAATCTTCTTAAATTACGGACAACATTTAGCATATGCTCATCAACTGTATAAATATGAAACAGATCATGCTGCATTTGACTTACTATTTTTCCGAATGCAGGAATGTATGCTCCAATCAGATTACATTTATTCATGATTCGAAGTGATCGATTGACCTTGTCATTTGACTTTAAGATCGATAAAAATTTATCTTGCTGTTTCTTATCTTTTCTAAATGGCGAATTTATTCTTTTTGCTGCATCATTCAAAAGCATCATTAGGTTTGGCCCTAAGGATTTTAGTTTGTTATATTTTTGGAAAGTGATAAATACATCAAAAATATAGGGTGTGATATCACGACTAACAAAACGGGGGCTGATTTCTAGCCAGCCATTCATGTTAATTAGAATTTGGTTATCTGGAATTTGGGTTATTTTTTGAATTTTTTTAGGGTGCAGTTTCTTTAAAAGTACTTCATTAATAAATGTGATGAAATTGATGGACTCATAAACGTCTCTCATGAGTAATTCACTTCTTTTTTTATGAACAGTTTTTTTGTATTTCAATAACAAAGCTAATTGATTTTGGTGATCAAAGAGCAGTCTGTCTTCGCTTTGTTTAGCAATGATATGTAGAAGAATTCTTAAATTTTTAAAGAAGAGATCAGCCTTGATAAGCTTTCGGTAGTTTTGCGTATCAAGATATTTCTTTTGTTTTAAATTTTCTATTGAGAATTTAGAAATAAAACTCTTTCCAATCCATTGAATCATTTGAAGGTCTCTTAAACCACCAGGACTTTCTTTGATATTTGGCTCTAATTGATAAGCAGATTGGTTGTACTTTAAATGCCTATGATCTTGTTCTTTTAACTTAGCTTCATAAAATTGGGCTGGGTTGATACTGTCATGAATTATTATCTTTAAATGCTTATAAAGCGTTTTGTCGCCATCAAGATATCTGCTTTCAAGAAGGTTTGTATGGACCGTAACATCTTTTTTAATTTCCTTTTTCGTATCGTCGAGATTACGAACGCTATGACTGATTCTTAAGCCAGTGTCCCAAGCTAAGGTAATAAATTGTTCTATTTTTTGATCAAGTGAGTGATTAACTTTTTTTGGGATTAGGATTAATAAATCTACATCTGAGAAGGGAAAAAGCTCTTGGCGACCATATCCGCCACATGCGATCAGCGAGGCGTCATCTTTAAACTCAATTGCTTGCCAGAGCTTATTTAATATTTGATCGACTAATAAAGAGTGAGCTGCTAGGTAAGACTGACTATCTCTTTTTTTTAAAAATAGCTTAATGAGATTTAACTCATTTAAAACTAATTCTTTCTTTAAGCTGAGTATTTCTTTTTGAATCAAGATTTAATTAACAAATACTGGGGGAGAAGGTGTTTTTTCAGACACTGTAAGAACTTCATAGCTAGTTTCAGTAACTAAGATTGTATGTTCCCATTGTGCTGATAGGCTTCGATCTTTAGTGACGATAGTCCACCCATCAGGCATTTGTTTAATGTCTCTTTTACCTGCGTTAATCATAGGTTCAATTGTAAAAATCATACCTGCTTCTAAAGTAAGGCCTGTGTCAGGCTTTCCATAATGAAGGACTTGAGGTTCTTCATGAAAGCGTTTGCCAATACCATGGCCACAAAATTCTCGCACAATACTAAATCCATTTTTTTCAGCAAAGTCTTGAATGACAAATCCGATATCGCCCAATTTAGCCCCTGGCTTAACTTTTTGAATACCAAGCCACATGGCTTCATAAGTGAGCTTACATAAACGCTTAGCTTGGATAGAAGTGTCACCCAAGAGAAACATACGACTGGTGTCCCCATGGAAACCATCCTTAATAACCGTAATATCTATATTTACAATATCACCATCTTTAAGGGCCTTTGGGCCTGGGACACCGTGACAAATTTGATGGTTAATGGAGGTACAAATTGATTTTGGATAGGGGGTATGTCCGTCTGGGGCATAATTTAATGGAGCAGGGATTGTTTTTTGTACTTTGACCATGAAGTCATGACAAAGCCTGTCAATTTCTTCAGTGGTAATACCTGGATTAACAAAAGGCGTAATATAATCAAGTACTTCTGATGCTAACTTACCAGCAATACGCATTTTTTCGATTTCTTGGAAATTTTTGATGTGTATTGTCATGATTACTACGTTTATATTTCGTTTGGGCTTGATATTTCGTGCTATTATAGCGCGCTTCTTCAGGGTTCTTGAAGAAATAATTTTGCATTACCTAACGTTAGGGTGTCTATGAAAATAGATGTAATTAGGTGATGTTTTTTTAACCCATAACAACGGAGTCAATTATGTCAGTTACTATGCGTCAAATGTTAGAAGCGGGGGTCCATTTCGGCCACCAAACCCGTTACTGGAATCCAAGAATGGCACCATACATCTTTGGTGATAGAAATAAAATTCATATTGTTAACTTAGAAAAAACATTGCCAATGTTTCAAGAGGCTTTGAAATACATCCGCACTCTTGCTGCAAATAAAGGACGTATTCTTTTTGTAGGTACTAAAAGACAAGCTCGAGAAATTCTTAAAGAAGAAGCTTCTCGCGCAGGTGTTGCTTACGTCAATCATCGCTGGTTAGGCGGTATGCTCACAAATTTTAAAACAGTCAGACAGTCTATTAAGCGGCTTAATGATTATGAAGCCATGCTAGAAGATGGAAGCTTACTTAAGTTTAATAAAAAAGAAGCATTAGGCTACAAGCGTGACTATGAAAAATTACAACGCTCGATAGGCGGCATTAAGGATATGACAGCACTTCCTGATGCGATCTTTATTATCGATGTAGGCCATGAAAGTGGTGCTGTCGTTGAAGCTAATAAGCTTGGTATACCTATTATTGGTGTTGTAGACACTAATAATTCACCTGATGATATTTCATATGTCATTCCTGGTAATGACGACTCAAGCAGAGCGATTAGACTTTACGCAAGAGGCATGGCTGATGCTGTTTTAGAAGGCAAAAGTCAGGCATTAAACGAACTTGCTAAATCAGTTTCGGCAGAAGAAGAATTTGTAGAAGTAACTGAGGCAGTTGCTGAGTAATTGTTAAGTAACCATTAAAAAGGGGCTTCATGCCCCTTTTTTAATAATAAGTTTATTCATACAGCATTTAAGGAGCAATTAAAGTGGCAGAAATAACCGCAAGTATGGTCAAAGACCTTCGTGATCGAACAGACGCACCTATGATGGATTGTAAAAAAGCACTAACAGAAGCTAACGGCGACAGTGCCCGCGCTGAAGAGATTTTAAGAGTCCGCTTTGGAAATAAAGCAAGTAAGGCTGCTGGAAGATTGGCTGCTGAAGGTATTGTAGTTGCTTTTGTAGCGAAAGATGGCAAAACAGGAACGCTTCTTGAAGTCAATTCAGAGACAGATTTTTGTGCAAAAAATGAAGATTTTTTAAAATATACGCATGATCTTATAAGTGCTATCAATGAAAAAAATCCAGCCAATATTGAAGCTTTAACAAGCTTAACTATGTCTTTAGGTAATGCTGAAGAGGTCAGAGCTCAACTTGTAGGAAAAGTTGGTGAGAATATTACACCACGTCGATTTGTTCGCTATCAAACGACTGGCCAAATTACATGTTACGTTCATAGTGGAAGAATTGGAGTGCTTTTAGATCTTCAAGGTGGTGACGATGTCTTAGGTAAAGACTTAGCTATGCATATTGCTGCAAATAAACCTAAAGCCCTTAATGCATCAGGTATTGATCCCCAATTGATAGAGGTTGAAAAACGTGTTGCAATTGAAAAGGCAAAGGAAGCTGGCAAACCTGAAGCTATGTTGGAAAAAATAGCAGAAGGTACTGTCCAAAAATTCCTTAAAGAAGTTACTTTATTAAACCAACCTTTCGTCAAAGACGATAAGGTAACTATTGAGCAATTATTAAAGACTAATAATGCGACTATTAACGCATTTAGTATTTATTCTGTAGGTGAGGGCATAGAAAAAGCAGTTGTAGATTATGCCGCAGAGGTAGCAGCAGCAGCTAAGGTTTAATTCAATAGGCATTTATAAAGGATTGTATGATTTATACAATCCTTTTTTTATGTCCTCTAGTTTAAAAATACGTTAAACTTTAAGAAAAAAATTATGACACGATCAGCATACAAAAGAGTTCTATTAAAAATCTCAGGTGAAGCCCTTATGGGTGATGATCCATTTGGTATTAATCAACATACCATCTCAAACATTGTGCAAGAAATTCGAGAGGCTCTCGATTTAAATGTTCAAATGGGTATTGTGATTGGCGGCGGAAATATATTTAGAGGTGTTGCGTTAGGAGCAGCTGGTATGGACAGGGCAACTGCAGATTATATGGGTATGATGGCAACAGTTATGAATGCCTTGGCTCTTCAGGATGCAATGAAGCATGTGGGGATTGTAGCTCGCGTTCAGTCTGCGCTTAATATAGAGCAAGTTGTTGAGCCCTATATCCGAGGTAAGGCAATGCGTTATCTAGAAGAAGGTAAGGTAGTTATATTTGCTGCTGGTACTGGCAATCCATTTTTTACAACTGATACTGCAGCAGCACTTCGTGGCGTTGAAATGAATGCAGATATTATGATTAAAGCTACCAAAGTTGATGGTATTTACTCGGATGACCCGAAAAAGAATCCAAGCGCAAAGCGCTATGAAGTTATAAGTTTCGATGAGGCCATTCAAAAAGACTTGAAAGTGATGGATGCTACTGCGCTTACTTTATGTCGAGACCAGCAATTGCCCATTGCAGTATTTAATATATTCAAATCTGGAGCACTTAAAAATATTTTATTAGGACAAAATGAAGGCACACTTGTGATGCCAAATGTTCATTGATTTAAGAGGACTTTAATGACTGAAGTAATCAAAACTAATGTAAGTGAAAAAATGCAAAAATCCCTAGACTCTTTTAAGTCTGATCTTGCAAAAATTAGAACAGGTAGAGCGCATACAGGACTTCTAGATCACATTTTTATTGATTATTACGGATCGATGGTTCCTATTAACCAAGTAGCCGGTGTCAATTTAGGTGATGCAAAAACCATCAATGTGCAGCCTTATGAAAAAAATATGGTTGCTAAAGTTGAAAAAGCGATCCGCGATAGTGATCTTGGTTTAAATCCTGCAACATCTGGGGACCTTATTCGCGTTCCAATGCCATCACTTACTGAAGAGCGAAGAAAAGATCTTATCAAAGTGGTAAGGACAGAAGCTGAATCAGCAAAAGTAGCGATGCGAAATATTAGACGCGATGCAAATGACTCTCTAAAAAAATCTCTCAAAGAAAAAGAGATTAGCGAAGATGATGAGCGTAGATCGCAAGAAGAGGTGCAAAAAATTACGGATAAATTTATCGCTGAAATCGATAAGCTTCTTCATTTAAAAGAATCTGAATTACTCGCGATTTAGTGCTTAACTTTTTTCGTTCATTACAAACGCAAGAGGCATTATCAACAAAACCTAAACATATTGCTGTTATTATGGATGGGAACGGTAGGTGGGCAAAGAAACGTCTCATGCCTCGTATTTCTGGGCATAGAAAAGGCCTGGAGTCTGTAAAAACCATTATCACCCAATGTCAAAAGTTAAACATTCCCTTTCTTACATTATTTGCTTTTAGTACAGAAAACTGGCTAAGGCCTTCTCAAGAAGTTAAATTTTTAATGTCTTTATTTCAGGATTCAATTAAAAAAGAATCATCATCTTTAATTAAAAATAATATTCGTTTTAAACTAATTGGTGATCGCAAACTATTTCCAGAGAAACTCAATGACAAAATAAATAGTCTTGAAAGACTTACTGAAAAAAATACCGGACTTACACTGAGTATTGCAATTAACTATGGGGGAAGGTGGGATATTTTGAATGCAGTGAACGAGTATAGAAAGCAAAATCATTTCAAAAAAACATTCACTGAAAAAAATCTTATTCAAAACCTTTCTTTAAATTTTGCACCTGATCCAGATCTTTTAATAAGAACGGGTGGAGAAAAACGTATAAGTAATTTTTTGATCTGGCAATTTTCATATACAGAACTTTATTTCACAGAAACATTGTGGCCTGATTTTAATGAAAAAGCTATTATGGCCGCACTCTTTGAATTTCAAAAAAGAGAACGACGATATGGCAAAACGAGTGAGCAATTGTAAATGTTAATGTCTCGAATTTTTTCTGCTTTCATTATGCTTACCGTTTTCTTATCTTCTTTGTTTCTATTCTCTGGGAAGTTTTTCCCTTTTATTATTTATGTATCGTCACTTTTGGCACTCTATGAATGGTCAAAACTTTTACAATTTAATGCGCAACAGAAAAATATTTTTTTATTTTCTTCCGCCATATTAGTTTATTTTATAGGTAGATATCTAAGCGACGACAATGGACGATTGATACTTGTGTTGGCTTCTATTTTTTGGGTTTTTGTAGCCCCCTTATTTTTAATTTTTAGTCCTAAGTTAAAAAACTTCCTCGCCGGGACCCTTATCGGGTGGCTCCTTGTGATGCCACTTATTGTTTCATTTAATTATTTAATCAACTTAGGCCCTTGGATTGTTCTTCTTGTGTTAACTGCGATTTGGCTTGCAGATTCTGGAGCTTATTTTTTTGGTAAACAGTTCGGAAAAAGAAGGCTTGCCCCATCTATAAGTCCTGGTAAAACTTGGGAGGGCTTTTTTGGCGCTATCTTAGTTGTGACATTATTTTCTATCACTATGGTTTATTTTGGTTTTGTAACCGCATATTCATCTATCTTATTTTTTAATTTAATTTTGATATTAAGTGTTGAGGGGGATCTCTTTGAGTCATATATTAAAAGGATGGCTAAAGTTAAAGATAGCGGCGATTTAATTCCTGGGCATGGTGGCGTGCTTGATCGCATAGATAGTCTTTGCTCTAGCCTGCCCCTTGCAACCCTAATTCTTATTTCACCTTCTTTTTTTGGGAAAATAATTTAAGTGGAAAAGATTGTTATCTTAGGCTCAACCGGAAGTATTGGCTGTAATGCGCTTGAAGTCATAAAACTTCATAAAGAAAAATATAAAGTTTTTGCGCTAACAGCAAATAAGAATGTTGATCTTTTGACACAACAGTGCGTGGATTTTGAGCCTGAATTCGCCATCGCTTTAAATCCAGATGCCAATCAACAATTAAAGAAAAACCTTCTCGTATTAAATATAAAAACAGTCGTTTTAGATGATGAGAAATCTTTAGATTGGCTTGCTGCTCACAAAGATACAGCCACTGTAATATCAGCTATTGTTGGTGCGGCAGGTCTTAAACCCACCATGGCTGCTGCCAATAGTGGGAAAAAAATTCTATTGGCCAATAAAGAAACGCTTGTGATGGCGGGGGAGTTATTTGTTAAAGCTGTAAAAAAATCAAATGCAATTTTGATCCCAATTGATAGTGAGCATAATGCGATTTTACAAGTGCTTCCGCAAAGTAAAAAAATGAATCACAAGTCCAATGGCATTAGGAAAATTTTATTGACCGCATCTGGGGGGCCATTTCGAACTTCCTCTAAAGAAGAACTAAGCCATGTCACACCCAGAGAGGCTTTACGACACCCTAATTGGATTATGGGTAAAAAGATTACAATTGATTCTGCAACCATGATGAATAAAGGCTTGGAGGTTATCGAAGCATGCTGGTTATTTGATATTCCAGCATGTGATATTGAAGTGATTATTCACCCTCAAAGTATTATTCATTCTCTTGTTGAGTATATTGATGGAAGTACCTTAGCCCAGCTGGGCAATCCCGATATGAGAACGCCTATTGCTTATGCGCTAAGCCATCCAGAAAGAATTGAATCTGGGGTCTCAGGTCTTGATCTCATAAAAACTAAAAGACTTGATTTTGAAGCTCCTGATTTAGATAAATTTCCCTGTCTCGGATTGGCGTATAAAGCTTTGCTTATGGGCCAGAGTGCCCCAACTATTCTTAATGCTGCCAATGAAGTAGCTGTAGATGCTTTTTTAACTGAATCTATAACATTTAATCAGATTGCAGAACTCATTGAATTTTGCATGAGTACAATAAAATCCCAACCCTTAGATTCTATTGAAACAGTTTTAGAAGTTGATAGTCAGACGCGCCATCTTGCGGTTTCATGGATTGATAGTCATCACATAACTTCATGACAATCTTTTTTGTCTTTATCCTCACGATTAGTATTGTTGTAGGAATTCATGAGTTTGGGCATTTTCAAATGGCTCGATGGTGCAACGTGAAAGTATTAAAATTTTCAATTGGATTTGGTAAACCTCTTTTCAGCTTCCTTTTTGGCAAAGATCAAACCACATTCGTTATCTCTGCAATCCCCTTGGGTGGCTATGTCAAGCTTTTAGATGAAGGTGATCTTGATGCAAAAGAAAGCTTTAAAAAAAGCGATCTTAAAAGGGCATTTAATCGACAACCTCTATTTAAGCGCTTTCTTATTGTCGCAGCAGGACCCCTAATTAACATTGTTTTGGGTGTCTTTATATTTTGCTTTATTTATATGCATGGGTCCTCTCAAATTAAACCATTGATTACCGATGTGGCAATGACGAGCCAAGCTTACAAAAAAGGCTTAAGAGCTGGGGACGAAATTGTGTCAATTGATAACGAGAAAATCAGGTCTTTAGATGATTTGGAAATTTCTTTAAGATCCCATAAGCAAGAATTTAAAAATTTAAATATTCGGCGAGAAGGCCAGCTATTAAGCCTTAAAAATCTATCATGGGATGATGAAATTAAAATTTTTCCATATGGCGTTCCCATTCTAATTCAGTCTGTAGAGTCTGGAAGTATTGCCGAGAAAATAGGACTTAAGCCCCGCGATCAAATTCTTATGATCGATCAAATTCCAGTAAAAATTATTCAAGATTTGGTCGGTAATATTCAAAATCATTGGTTAAAATCTTATGATTTATCTATAAAAAGAGAAAATATTATTCAATATATTCATGTAGATAAAGAACTTTTTGAAAGTAAAGTTGAGAAAAAGAGGATTGGTGTTGCATTGGGTTATGATGAAGCCATTATTAAAGCTAATTTAGTTCAAGTAAAGCGAACATTCATTGAATCCATTCAAAAATCCCTTACTCAAACACAAGCTTTTTTTTATTTAACGTTAACCACATTCAAGAATCTACTGACCCATAAAGCAGACTTAAAAGATTTAGGTGGCCCCTTGGCTATCGCACATATGGCATCGTCTTCATTTTTAGAGGGTATTTTTCCTTACATTCAATTTATTGGATTGATTAGTTTAAATATTGGGATATTGAATCTATTGCCTATCCCATTACTGGATGGGGGTCATTTAGTTTATTATCTAATTGAATTTGTAAGAAACAAACCCTTATCAAACAAAAATATGATGATAAGTCAAAGGGTTGGGATGTTAATTTTGGGTTTACTTACTGGAATTGCGTTGTATAATGACGCCTGTCGATACCT